>NZ_CP040755.1:2725296-3028106 GCF_024585285.1 Colwellia sp. M166 | reverse complement strand
CAACGTCCATTTTCTTAACGTTATGAGCAATATTCAATGCTTCGCCTGAAGCACCTAAACCAAAACCTTTAACCGTTTTAGCTAAAATTACCGTTGGACGACCTTTAGTGTTCATCGCTTTTTCATAAGCGGCATAAACTTTAACGGGATCATGACCGCCACGATTTAAACGCCAAATATCTTCGTCTGACATATTGGCAACAAGTGCCGCAGTTTCAGGATATTTGTTGAAGAAATTCTCCCGAGTGTACTTACCGCCTTTCGCTTTACAGTTTTGGTATTCACCATCAACTGTTTCGTTCATCAACTGTAATAATTTACCTGAGGTATCACGGGCAATCAGTGAATCCCAGTATGAACCCCAAATAACTTTAACCACTTCCCAGCCTGCGCCACGGAAAGTACCTTCAAGTTCTTGAATGATTTTACCGTTACCACGAACAGGGCCATCTAAACGCTGTAGGTTACAGTTGATCACGAACGTTAAGTTATCTAAGCCTTCACGTGTTGCTAAGCCGATAGCACCTAATGATTCGGGCTCATCAGTTTCACCATCACCTAGGAAACAATAAACCCGTTGACCAGAACAATCTTTAATGCCGCGATCAGTTAAATACTTAAGAAAACGTGCAGTGTAAATAGCTTGCAGTGGACCTAAGCCCATTGAAACTGTTGGGAACTGCCAAAAGTCTGGCATTAAATGTGGATGAGGGTATGAAGACAGACCTTTGCCATCACACTCTTGACGGAAATTATCCATTTGCTCTTCGGTTAATCGACCTTCCATAAATGCACGAGCATAAATACCTGGAGAGATATGACCTTGAGCGAAAATGAAATCACCGCCATCTTTTTCTGATGATGCTTTAAAGAAATGGTTAAAACCAACATCATATAACGTCGAAGAAGAGGCAAAGCTACCAATGTGGCCACCAAGCTCTAAATCTTTTTTCGAGGCACGTAATACCAGCACCAAGGCATTCCAACGAATAGCGGCACGAATGCGTGATTCTATCGTTTGGTCTGCTGGCATATGTGGTTCTAACCCTGGTGGGATAGTATTAACATAGGCTGTTTTAGCATCAAACGGTAAATGTGTTCCGCTACGACGTGCTCTGTCGATTAACTTTTCAAGTAGAAAATGAGCGCGTTCTGGCCCTTCATTTTCTAACACAGACTCCATTGATTCCAACCATTCTTGGGTTTCCATTGAATCAATATCTAGATTTGGGAGCTCAGACATAATTACTTAGTCTCCAATTGTTATATGTTAAGTAAATTTATTTGTTTAAAGATAGCTGCTTTTAAGCAAATATCCTTATCGCAAAGTCATTGTTCAAAAAAGCGTTAAAATTCTGTTTTTTTCATTCTGCGTATAGAGCGTTCCATACGACTATTTTCTTGTGTCATCTTTAATAATACTTCTTCAATAAAAGCTAAATGTCGATGGCTTGCTCCCCAAGCAATTTGGGGTTTACCACTAACAATCGCACTCATTAAACGTGTACGATAATCAGATATTTGACTAAACACATCAGGTCGCTTAGCCAAAATAGTTAAATTTTTCTCTATATTGTCAATCAACAATGGCGCCATGCTATGAGCTAAATGCAAAATAACCACATTATGACTGGCGGCGCATATCGCTAAATAAAACTCAAAAACGGCCTGTGCTTCAAGACGATAATTATCTTCTAACTGCGCACTGCCAATATTGTCATGCTTGCGCTGAATTTCATCGAAATCAGCTTTAGTACCGCGCATCGCCGCATAATAGGCCGACATGCCTTCAATACCGTGACGAAATTCTAATAAGTCAAACTGCGACTCTTTACTATTGGCCATTAAAGCAAATAAAGGATCGGACAAACCACCTAGAATTTTATCATTAACAAAAGTACCACCACCTTGACGACGAGTAATTAACCCCTTCGCTTCCAGCTTCTGAATGGCTTCACGTAATGAAGGGCGAGAAACATCAAATTGTTTCGCCAGTTCACGTTCAGCGGGTAACTTTTGTCCGGGTTTTAAACTACCTTCTAGAATCATCGTCTCAAGCTGAGCCAGAATAATGTCTGATAACTTTGCTTGCTTTACCGGTTTTTTAATACTCGGAATTGACATCTAAAACCCTTTATTATTCAAATTCATTGCAACTAAATAGATTAATCCAACTAAAAAACCACTTGGTAAATTGGTCTGACCATTGATTTTTTCGACTCATAATGTATCAAATGAATACCAACTTGTAAACCAGTGAGTAAAAAACGAGCAAAAATTTAAGCGAATTAAAGTGGCCGTCGATAGCTAGGCTAATACACCCGTAAGTATCAACACCGACAGTATCGCTAGAAACAGTAATAAGGTTCGTTTAGCAAGCTTAACCAACAGACAAGGCTCTGAACTACAGTCATCGGCATCAATCATGTAATCCTCAGACATTTGAGCAACATCAATCAACACTCGACTAGGAGGCTTTTCGAATTCGAATAAGTTTTCTAGCCAAACGGGCATTGCTTTCGAAAAATGACCGACAAACATGTAGCCAAAAGCAACCAACCTTACCGGTAACCAATCAATCCAAAACAGCAATTGCTGACTTGCTTGGCTAGTATCATAACTTTGTTCATTATTTGCTTTAATATTTTCATGCGCTTCATCTTGCGCAACAACATCTTGCTCGTTAGCACATTCATTTATTGTGGTTAATAAGCGATAAAATAATGCCCCCGCTGCGCCAAAAAGCACGAAAAATAGCATAACAGCAATAAAATAACGGTAATTTAGCCAAACCAATGTTTGGCCAAACCCCATCTCTTCAATATTTTTATCTTGTTGTAACTGTAAGCGTTGAAGGTCACAGCTGGTCATTTCACCTTTAAATGCCGATTGTAAATAGCATTTATAAGCATCGCGAGTTTTCATACAGCCAAAGCAGACAATTAATATCAATGTTGAAACAATTAGATGCAGTAAAGCATTATCTATTTGCGCTAATAAAAAATAACAACCTAGCACCGGAATAAAAATAACCAGGTAACTTAAAGCAGCAGAGTGTCGATAATCAGCAAAAAACTTAGTTTGCTTAAGCACTGCGACATAGCGTTGATAAAAAGTATTAAATTGCCAAGCACTCGATGATAAATAGCGTTCAGCAATCAGTGCAATTAACAAACTAATTAAGCTCATTTTTAGTTATCCTAATGTTAAATATAATTCATGGTTTTGAGCGTTCAGTTAACCTCACGCCTTCGCCACAAGTGTTTTTTGTTTTACTAATAGCTCAAAACTAAAAGCTGACCGCTTTCTCTGCCTTATTCTTAGCAATTAACCGTTTTCTGCCAGCAGCGCTCGATAACATTGCCAATCAAAAGATATACCGGGATCCGTTTTGCGCCCCGGAGCAATATCACAATGGCCAACAATATTATTTTGTAATGCTGGGTAAGCAGCAATTAGCGCCCTACTCAACTGGCTAAGCTGCTGATATTGTTCTTTAGTATATGGAATATCATCCGTTCCTTCCAGCTCAATACCAATCGAGAAGTCATTACATTTATCTCTATCTTGATAACGAGAAACGCCGGCATGCCAAGCTTTATCATTAAATGAGACATATTGCACAATATCGCCATTACGCTTGATCAAGCAATGCGCCGATACCCGCATTTTATATATGCTTTCAAAATAGGGATCTGCTGTTGGCTTTAAATGACCAAGAAAAAAATCACTTATATAATTGCCACCAAACTGCCCCGGTGGTAATGAAATATTATGCACAACCAGTAAACTAATACTTTCGTTTTTATCTCTCGGCTCAAAGTGGCTAGACGGCTGAATTTCAACATCCGTTAACCAACCGTTTTCAATGGCCCACTCAGTGCTATTTGCTCGGTTATTTTTCAGCATGGTCATACAATAATCACCATCGTGTTTATCCTAACGCTATTAAATAGTAAAGTAGACAATAGGACAAGCTATCAACTTAAGATCGATATCACTACTTATGACTGAACATGACACGACAACAAGCTTTGGTAAATATTTTATTTGGGTCGCTTGGTTTATCGGCATTGCTTTATTAGTCTTTGTTTTTCAAGACTTACTCGATGAGCAGTACAATCCAAACCAAGACCCTAAGTTGTCATTACAAAGCAATGGCAAAGCACAAGTCACCTTACAACAAAATCGACAAGGGCATTATGTTACCAACGGTGCTATTAATGGTACTGCGGTTACTTTTTTACTTGATACCGGTGCCACTCAAGTATCTATTCCAGCCCATATAGCTGAAACCTTATCATTGCAAGCTGGCGACAAATATCGAGTGCAAACCGCCAATGGCACTATCACTGTTTATCAAACCCAGTTAAATGAATTACGCATTGGCAATATCTACCTGTATAATGTTGCCGCACATATCAACCCGAGTATGGCTGCAGACGAAATTCTGTTGGGCATGAGTGCCCTAAAAAGAGTAGAATTTAGCCAAACCGGAAAACAACTTATTTTACGAGAGCAGCTTTAGATGTTACCAGACTCATTATTACACGACATAACCAAAACCGTTACATGGGCTTTATGTGAAGACCTAGGCGTAAACACCTATGATGAACTTAGCACCAGCAGCGACATTACAGCCGAACTTATTCCATTGGAAAATCAAGCAGTAGCTAATATTATTAGTCGTGATGAATGTGTCATTTGTGGCGTAGCTTGGGTCAATGAAGTTTTTAAACAACTTGATAATATCTATAACTCCAGCACAAAAATCACTTGGTTTGTTAACGATGGTCAACATGTTAGCGCCAATACGACACTCTTTGAATTATCTGGCAATGCCCGTATTTTACTAACCGGTGAGCGCACCGCATTAAACTTTTTACAAAGTCTTTCTGGTACAGCCACTATCACCAGTGATTATGTAAAACACCTTGCAGGTACAACCACAAAGCTATTAGATACCAGAAAAACCTTACCTGGTTTACGCAGTGGCCAAAAATATGCCGTAACTTGTGGCGGTGGCGTAAACCACAGAATTGGTTTATTTGATGCTTTCTTAATTAAAGAAAACCATATTGCCGCTTGTGGCGGTATTAAAAAAGCCATCGCAACAGCACGTATCAATCATAGTGACAAAACTGTTGAAGTTGAAGTGGAGACTATCGCAGAGTTAACTCAAGCCCTCAACGCCGGCGCTGATATTATTATGCTCGATAACTTTAGTCCGCAAATGATCGAGCAAGCCGTGAAACTAACGGCAGAAATATCTGCAGGTCAAAGTAAACTAGAGGTTTCAGGCAATATGACCCTAGCAACATTAAAAGATTATGCAAAATCGGGGGTTGACTTTATTTCAGTTGGGGCGCTAACCAAACATGTACAAGCCGTAGATCTTTCCATGCGCTTTGTTTGAGCCAGCTGATCTTTCGAGGTTACTTCAGCAACAAATTATTCCGTGCTTACTACTAGGCAGCGCAGCAATAAATACGCTTTAACTGTGTGCACAGCAACTATAAAAGCTCAGCAGTCTAAAATTATTAATCAGTTATTTGATGTAGGTCAAAATTGCTTTCGCCTACATCAATGATTAACTTATTCGTGTGTATTTCATTTCACTTCATATCAAACATAAATCAAATTTACACCGCACTTAGTCAACCTACATTTTAAATGATGAAAAAGGTAAGTAACAACTTACTATCACTCACACACCTAACTAAAATACCAGTAACAAAATCTAACATTCTGTTACATACCTGAAAAAAAATTCGCCACAATGTTTTACATTTGGTTATTTTTGTCGCAGTATCATTTTAGCCCCCGTAATAATGTATGGAATAATTGATTATGAAAAAGACATTACAAAACTTAAATATGAAGAAAAAAGCTCAAGGTTTTACCTTAATTGAATTAATGATCGTTGTGGCAATTATCGGTATTTTAGCCGCAGTCGCTTTACCGGCTTATCAAACATATTCAGATAGAGCGAGATTTTCTGAGGTTGTATTAGCTGCAACCCCTGCTAAAACTGCAATTGAACTCTGCGTTCAAACGACTGATGCAAAAGCCTGTCATCAAGTAGAAGATGGGCAAACAGGAACTGCCGCTAACACTAATGGCTGGGCCGCTGCTCCTAGCGTTAAATATGTCGTTATTGGTGGTACTGCAGCAGCACCAACAGTAACAGTAACATCAACATTTACTAACGATGCTTCAGCCGATGTTACTTTCGTTTTAACGGGTACTGTTGTCGATGATGAAAGTATTACCTGGGATAATACAGCTGGAACATGTGCTGCCGCTGGTCTTTGTTAATTTTTCATAAATTTAATTAAAAAAAGCTCCTAAGGGGGCTTTTTTATTAACTAACTTTCATTATTATTGTATATTGTAAGCTACACTCTAACTGTTGATTTTTACTGAGTTTATTAAAGATATTTATGAAAGGTCTTCATCAACAATCAAGCCTGCTATCGGCACTCGCCAAACATGATATTGTTACCCGTGAGATGGTCGACACTATAAGTGCTGACTTTATTCGCCAAAAAAAACCATTTGTTCGTTACCTAGTCGAAGATAAAAATATTAATGCCGAACAAATAGCTAGCACACTCTCCCGCAGTTTTGGCTGTCCTCTGATTGATCTGAGTAATTTTGACACATCATTAGTCCCTGAAGGTGTCCGCAATGAGAAGCTGGTGCGCAAACACAGTGCCTTACCTTTATTCTTGCGTGGCAAGGTATTATTTGTTGCCATGTCGGACCCAACTAACCATGATGCGCTAGAAGAAATTCAGTTTAATACCGGTTTTTCAACTGAATTAGTCCTTGCTAATGAAACCTCATTAATGGCTTGCATCGAGAAAATTTTAGAAGCAGACAGCGATGCCCTTGATATCACCGATATGGATACTGCCGAGTTAGCTGGTATCGATGTGCAAGATGAACATCAAGAAGACGATAACATTGGCGGTGGCGATAAAGAAGATGCTCCTATAGTTGTTTATATTAACAAAATATTACTCGACGCTATTCGTAAAGGCGCCTCTGATTTACATTTTGAACCTTATGAAAAATCTTACCGTATTCGCTTTCGTATCGATGGCATATTAACCGAAGTCGCTAAACCGCCGGTATCTTTAGCATCACGTATGGCTGCACGCCTAAAAGTGATGTCGAAGTTGGATATTGCAGAGCGGCGCGTACCACAAGATGGTCGTATAAAGTTGGCGTTATCAAAAAAGAAATCAATTGATTTTCGTGTTAGTACTCTACCTACTATGTGGGGTGAGAAGGTAGTGATGCGTATTCTTGACTCCTCCAGCGCCATGCTGGGCATTGAAATGCTTGGTTATGCTCCAGAGCAAAAGCAAATTTACATGGATGCACTAGCACAACCGCAAGGCATGATATTAGTAACAGGCCCAACCGGCTCGGGAAAAACCGTATCACTTTATACCGGCTTGAATATTTTAAATACCGAAGAGCGCAACATTTCCACCGCAGAAGATCCGGTGGAAATTAACCTTGAAGGTGTCAACCAAGTACAAATTAATACCCGTGCAGGTTTAACCTTTCCGGGGGCATTACGCTCATTTCTCCGTCAAGATCCCGATATTGTTATGGTCGGCGAAATTCGTGATTTAGAAACCGCTGAAATTGCTATTAAGGCGGCTCAAACCGGTCATTTAGTGCTATCAACTTTACATACTAATTCAGCAGCAGAAACATTAACTCGCTTATTAAATATGGGCGTACCATCCTATAATGTGGCAAGCTCTGTCAGTGTTATTATTGCCCAGCGCTTAGCACGTCGATTATGCATTCAGTGCAAAACAGAAGAAAACATTCCCGAAAGCGAACTACTTACACAAGGCTTTTTACCCGAACAACTTAGTACCATAAAGTTATATAAACCGGTCGGTTGTGAGCTATGTACTGGAGGTTATAAAGGTCGTGTTGGTATATATGAAGTAATAAAAATTAGTGATGTAACAGCAAATTTGATCATGACGGGCTCTAACTCTTTAGATATTGCCGCTCAGTGTCAACGTGAAGGCTACAACAATTTACGCCAGTCGGGCCTAGAAAAAGCCGCTTTAGGTGTTACCAGTTTAGAAGAAGTAAATCGCGTCACTAATAATTAGCCTGAATACAGGTTAACTTGACATTTTATAAAAGTAGCGCCAAGCAATAGCTTTATCACTAATTTTTAAAAAATTGCCAAGTTTGTCCATTCGATATAAGCTAAATAATGTAGATTAGATGGCCTTATGGGCATTACTAACGATAATACTAACAATAGCTCTTACAATAAAAATTAGGTTAATCGCATGGCTGCTATTTCTTCATCAAGAGACAAGAAAAAAGTAAAAGCACTTGATATCTATAAGTGGCAAGGATTAAACCGCAAAGGTAAAAAAGTTGGCGGTGAGCTCAATGCTAATAACATATTAGAGCTAAAAGCACAGTTACGTAAGCAAGGCATAACACCAGGCAGGATCAGTAAGAAAGCTAAACCTTTATTTGGTATCGGCGGCGATAAAAAAATATTGCCCGTTGATATTGCTGTACTTACCCGTCAAATTGCCACCATGCTAGGCGCCGGTGTCCCTTTAGTTCAAACCATTGAAATGATAGCTAGTGGCCATAACAATGGCAATATGCAAAAGCTATTAGGTAATATTGGCAACAAACTACAATCCGGAGTGCCATTATCAGATTGCTTGCGCGAGCACCCACTTTATTTTGATGACTTATATTGTGACTTAGTCAATTCTGGTGAGCAATCTGGCGCCCTTGAAACCATCTATGATCGTGTTGCTACCTATAAAGAAAAAGCTGAGGCGTTAAAAGCTAAAATAAAAAAGGCTATGACCTACCCGATATCTGTTTTAGTGATCGCCTTTATTGTTACTGCCGTACTTTTAATATTTGTCGTACCAGTATTTAAAGACATATTTGATAGTTTTGGCGCAGAACTACCCGGCTTTACCTTATTAGTTCTGGCCATATCTGAATTTATGCAAGCCTACTGGTATTTTGGTCTTGCCGGCATATTTGCAGCAATATACTTATTTAAAAAAACCCACCGTGCTAGCCAAAGTTTTCGTGATAGCGTCGATAAAAAAATATTAAAAATTCCGGTTATAGGTGATGTTTTAAAAAAAGCAGCTGTCGCGCGCTATGCCAGAACCTTATCCACGACTTTTGCCGCTGGCGTACCGTTACCTGATGCATTAGAATCAGCAGCGGGGGCTTCAGGCAATGCGGTATTTCGTGAGGCTATTTTAGATATTCGTGCTGAAGTCACCTCTGGCATGCAAATGAATTTAGCGATGCGAAATTGCGCTATTTTTCCTGATATGGTGATCCAAATGGTCGCCATTGGTGAAGAGTCTGGCGCTGTCGATGATATGTTGGCAAAAGTGGCTACCGTTTATGAGCAAGAAGTCGATAATGCCGTTGATAACTTAACCACCTTACTCGAGCCGATGATAATGGCCGTACTTGGCGTGGTCATCGGTGGCTTAATCATTGCTATGTATCTACCCATATTTCAAATTGGTATGGTTGTTTAATAACAATAGATTAAAGCTTTAAGCTATGAGTAAAAAAGAGCAAGTTGTCAGTTCTTAATCGTATATTTTCATTTGGAGCTAGCAGCTAATAACCAATAGTTTTTAAATTAACGGCTATTCGTTAAACCTATTAACAGCAATTAAACAAGGCAAAACCTTTGACAGATTTCATTACCCTAATGAGCAGTTCTCCTACATTTTTCTTTTCGATTGTTTTTATTTTTTCTTTACTGGTAGGCAGCTTTTTAAATGTGGTTATTTATCGCTTACCTAAAATGCTCGAACAAGGATGGAAACGTGAATGTCGAGAGTTTTTAGCGGATGAACTTGCTAAGCCAACACAACCGACAAATGAAGCATTGATCACCCTATCAACACCAAGTTCTACCTGCCCAAACTGTCAGCACAAAATTCGCTTCTACGAAAATATTCCACTACTTAGTTGGTTATTTTTACGAGCTAAATGCAGCCAATGCCAGTCAAGAATATCTTTACGTTATCCGTTAGTAGAGTTGAGCACTGCTTTATTAAGTATGCTCATCGCAGCCCATTATGGTACTACTTTAACCACGTTATTTTTGTTGATATTAACTTGGGGCTTGGTTTGTTTAACCTTAATAGACTACGACCACATGCTATTGCCAGATCAAATCACTTTACCACTATTATGGTTAGGACTTTTAGTTAATATTAATGGCGCAATTGTGCCATTAAATGATGCTGTTATTGGTGCGGTTGCCGGCTATATGAGCCTATTTAGCATTTTTTGGCTATTCAAGTTAGTTACTGGCAAAGACGGTATGGGTCATGGTGACTTTAAATTAGTGGCATTATTTGGTGCTTGGATAGGTTGGCAGTTACTGCCATTACTCATTTTAATGGCCTCAGCTGTCGGCGCAGTGATAGGTATTAGTTTAATGGTCTTTAAAAACCACCAGCGAGAACAAGCTATTCCATTTGGTCCTTACTTAGCAATCGCGGGTTTTATCACCTTACTATGGGGTAATAATATTTGGTCTTGGTATTTAAGTTCATTAGTTTAAGCAAATTAACTATCTATCATAATGTAAATAAAAAGCGAGCAACTTAGTTTATGTCTGAATTTATTGTCGGCTTAACTGGCGGTATTGGTAGCGGTAAAACCACGGTTACCGATATTTTTCACCAATTAGGTATTGATATTATTGACGCTGATATCGCTGCTCGCATAGTAGTTGCACCGGGTAGCACAGCATTATTAACCATTAGCAATTACTTTGGCAGTGAGTATATTGATCATCAAGGGCAACTTAACAGAGCAAAACTGCGTAGCAGGATTTTCACTGTTGCTGAAGATAAAACCTGGTTAAATAACCTATTGCACCCTTTAATTCGACAAGAAATTTTAACACAAATATCGTTGGCTAAAAGTCGCTATTGCATACTAGTGGCACCATTACTGTTGGAAAATAAGCTCAATAAATTGGTCAATCGGGTGTTAGTGGTTGATGTTGATGAAAAAACACAAATTGCCCGAACCGTTGCACGCGATCCTAGCTCAGCAGAAGAGGTTAAGCGCATCATTGCCAGTCAGATGCCAAGAGCACAACGTCTTAGCTTGGCTGATGACATCATAAGTAACCACAATATCAGTTTAAAAACACTTCGCCAGCAAGTAGGCAACTTAGATAAAAAATATCAAAAAATGTTAAGTAACTCGTTATGAATAAGTGTTTTTTATTAAATAATTCGCCATTCTCACTAGCGATAGGTAGTATGAAGTAATTATTGGTTAAATTAATAGATAAAGTCCGAAAGTCATGACTGCAATATTGTACGAACATCCGCTCAATGAGCGTATACGTAACTACTTAAAACTTGAGCAACTTTTTGCTCAAACCTTTGATTGCTTGCAATACAATATTGTCACTAGCCACAGTGTATTTTTTAACGCATTATTCGCCATAGTCGACACCTTAGAGCGAAATGATATCCGTGGTGATTTAATTAAAGATCTTGAAAAATTAGAACAAAATTTAGTCATTTGGTCACAAAACCCAGAGATTGATAACGCCATTTTGGAAGAAAACTTAAAAAAGACCATCGGCCTTTCAAGTAATTTAAAAGTAGCTTGCCCTCAATGGACCGAACTTAAAGCCGACAAATTTTTAATGGCTTTAAAGCAGCGTTTCGCTATTCAGGGAGGAAGTTCGAGTTTTGATCTGCCACAATTACAATTTTGGTTACACCAACCCAGTGCTCAAGTTGAGCAGCAGTGTCACTACTGGTTATCACGACTGGCTCAAATTAGTTCAGCATTATCATTGATAATGAAATTTATTCGACAAAGAGCAGAGTTTAAACAGATATTGACGGAAAGTGGCTTCTATCAAGACAATGGTGAAGGGTTAATACTTTTGCGTATCAAAGTAGCTGATACTTTATCGTTTTACCCAACCATTAGTGGTAACCGCTTTCGCTACTCTATTCGCTTTATGATGCCATGTAATGATGCTGGGCGTAAATACGTTAAACAAGCCACAAGTTTCTTATTAGCTCGTTGTTAACAGCATGTGCTTAGCGATCAGCTAAGGTACAACAAGAAGTATTTCGGCTTTTACTGAGCATATATAATTAATCGCTTCAGACGAAAAGTTAATAGCTGCTTAGTGAAATATTTCTTATAATAGCATTATCACTTTATTCGCTAGTAACATCTTATATGACATTAAAAGTATCTTGCCCCACTTGTAAAAAAGAAGTGCTTTGGCAAGCGCAAAGCCAACATCGTCCATTTTGTAGTAAGCGTTGTCAGTTAATTGATATCGGTGATTGGGCTGATGAAAATCATAAAATTAGCCAGCCAGTGCAAGGCGCTGTCGACTTAAATGAAGAAATGCTTGACGCGTTGGAAGATCAATTTTTACAACATAATAAATTTTTTGTTGAACCTGAATAACAAGTATTATTATCAGGTAAGCTGAAGCTACAAATATATTTGTTGTAGCTTTTCAATAATGGCTTGATTAGCAGCAGGGAAATTTAAGTGTTCGAAATCAGTTAATTGATACCAAGCAGATGCTTGCCCTTCTAAAGCTTTTGCTTCACCGATAAAGTTATCAACAACAAAGACTTCTAATAACACCTTTTTATCAACGTAGTCATGGCTTATTTCGATTAGCGGCGTACAGGTTAACACTTCTATCGCCACCTCTTCTTTTAGCTCTCTAAATAGCGCCTGATGCACAGTTTCATCATCTTCAACTTTACCACCGGGAAATTCCCACTTTCCCCCTTGATGACTATCTGCTAAGCGCTTAGTTAGAAAATACTGATCGCCCTGTTTGATAACCCCAACAGCAACATGCACAATTTTAGTTGTCATAATACGATGCCTTAATTAAATTTATTTTTATATTGTTTATCTAAAGAAGTATGCACTTAGCGCTATATCGAACACATGAGTAGGTACAAATTTTTGAAATTATCATTGCCCCGCAAGCACTCAAAGACTGACTTTTAAATTCTCGCTAAGAGGTACTTTCTGAGACGGATTGCTATTAAACATAAAAATACCAGTCAAAAGACTGGTATTTTTATGTCAGACTTAACGCTTGATAAGTTAGCTTAACTTACCGTGACACTGTTTATATTTTTTACCTGAGCCGCACGGACAAGGCTCATTACGTCCAACACGCGCCATCGCAGTTTCTTCAGGCTGTGAGGCCGACTGATGTGTAAACTCTTTCGGTGCTTCATCAGCTTTTCTATGTTGTTCTTCAACCGCTTCAACATCAGATTCAGCCTTAATTTGCACTTTACTTAAGATACCAATAACATCATATTTTAAGTTATCAAGTAATTCGGCAAATAACTCGAAAGATTCACGCTTAAATTCTTGTTTTGGATTCTTTTGCGCGTAACCGCGTAAATGAATACCTTGACGTAAATGGTCCATTGCCGCTAAATGCTCTTTCCAATGAGAATCTAGGCTTTGTAGCATAACAGCCTTTTCAAACTGGCGTAAAACTTCAGCACCAACCATCTCTTCTTTAGCAACATAACTCGCTTCAACTTCTGCAACAATTTTTTCACGTAAAGTTTCTTCATGCAAGTTGCTGTCTTCTTCTAACCATTTTGCAATAGTCAGCTCAAGATTAAGTTCGCCTTTAATACGTTCTTCTAAGCCCGTAACATCCCACATTTCTTCTAACGATTGTGGTGGAATATGTTGACTAATCAAACCATTAACGACATCTGCACGAATCGCTTTAATAACCTCAGCAATATCTGCTTCATCCATCAGCTCATTTCGTTGCTCATAAATAACTTTACGTTGGTCATTTGAAACATCATCAAACTCAAGTAATTGTTTACGAATATCAAAGTTACGGCCTTCAACTTTACGTTGAGCATTTTCAATACTCTTAGTCACCCAAGGATGTTCAATTGCTTCACCGCGCTCCATACCTAATTTACGCATCATGTTAGAAATACGCTCAGAGGCAAAAATGCGCATTAAGCCATCTTCCATCGATAGGTAAAAACGCGTTGAGCCCGCATCACCTTGACGGCCTGAACGACCACGCAATTGATTATCTATACGACGAGACTCATGACGCTCAGTGGCAACAATATGTAGGCCACCCGCGGCTAATACCTTTTCATGCTCTTCTTGCCATGCGGCTTTCACTTTTTCAATTTGGTCTGCGCTTGGGTTATCAAGCTTAGCTAGCATCATACTTAAGTTACCACCCAGTACGATATCAGTACCACGACCAGCCATGTTAGTGGCAATGGTTACCGCACCAATTTTACCCGCGTCGGCAACAATCTCAGCTTCCTGTTGGTGGAACTTAGCATTCAATACTTTATGCTTAATCTTTGCTTTCTTTAAAAATGAAGATAAGAATTCAGAGGTTTCAATGCTGATAGTTCCCACCAAAACCGGTTGGCCACGTTCAACACAGTCTTTAATATCTTCTAAAATCGCTTCAAACTTTTCTTCAGCTGTTAAGTAAATTAAATCAGGTAAATCCTTACGTACCATAGGTTGGTTTGTTGGGATAACCACCGTTTCTAAACCATAGATATGATTAAACTCGAACGCTTCTGTGTCCGCAGTACCTGTCATACCTGATAATTTATTATAGATACGGAAAAAATTTTGGAAGGTAATTGATGCCAGTGTCTGATTTTCATTTTGAATATCAACACCTTCTTTCGCTTCAACCGCTTGGTGCAAACCTTCTGACCAACGGCGACCTTCCATTGTACGACCGGTATGTTCATCAACAATGACGATTTCACCATCTTTAACAATATAATCAACATCTTTTTGAAACAGTTTATGAGCACGCAATGCCGCCATAACATGATGGAGTAAAGTAATATTTGCTGCTGAGAATAGAGAATCTCCTTGCTGCATTAAACCTTTTTCGATCATGATTTCTTCGATATGTATTTGACCTAGCTCAGTTAGATAGATTTGCTTGGCTTTTTCGTCAATGGTGAAGTCACCGGTACTTTCTTGACCTTCTTTATCTTCTTCATCTTGCTGAACAAGCGTTGGCACTACCAGATTGATATTACGGTAAAGTTCAGAACTATCTTCCGCTTGACCAGAAATAATTAATGGCGTGCGCGCTTCATCAATTAAAATCGAGTCGACTTCATCAATAACGGCAAAGTTTAATGGCTTTTGTGCCCGCTCTTCTGGCGAAAAGGCCATATTATCGCGCAGGTAGTCAAAACCAAACTCGTTGTTGGTACCGTAAGTGATATCAGCGTTATATGCTGCTTGTTTATCGCCAGGTGCCATACCAGCAATATTACAGCCAACAGTCATACCTAAAAATTCAAATAATGGCCGACTCCAATCCGCATCACGGGTAGCAAGGTAGTCATTGACCGTAATCACATGCACACCTTTATTGGTTAAAGCATTTAAATAAGCCGGTAAAGTTGCGGTAAGCGTTTTACCTTCACCGGTACGCATTTCGGCTATTTTACCCGAGTTGAGTACCATGCCACCGATCATTTGCACATCAAAGTGACGCATACCAAATACGCGTTTACTCGCTTCACGTACCACAGCAAATGCTTCAGGAATAAGCTCGTCTAGTACTTCGCCTTGCTCAACGCGCTCTTTAAACTCAGTTGTTTTTGCTTTTAGTTCTTCATCACTGAGGGCTTCAAAAACGGGTTCTAGAGCATTAATTTTTGTTACTTCTTTGCACATTTGTTTAAGTAATCGATCATTTCGACTACCAAACAGTTTTGTCATTAACTTTACAAACATCGTGTTAAACCATATTGAGAAGAAAATCTTCCGCTGAAAATAAATGACCGGTGGGACCGATCACATAAACTTGCTTAGTATTGTAATCGCAGTAGTATTTTAAACAACTGAAATTCGTGCAAAAACTAATTTTTTGCTTTGCGATAAACGTATTTTTTTGGATCTATTTGGCGATTATTACGCAAAATTTCATAATGTACGTGTGGTCCTGTGGAACGACCTGTACTGCCCATTTTTGCAATAACCTGACCTTTAGTAACAACATCACCAACCGATACTTTTATTGCTTTATTGTGACCATAACGAGTTTTTAAGTTATCACCATGATTAATTTCAATTAATTGACCATAACCATAACGATCACCTGCCCAACTTACCACTCCAGATGCGGTAGCTATAATATCAGCATCTTCACTACCTGCAAAATCAACGCCTTTATGCATTGCCGGCTTACCATTAAAAGGGTCTTTACGCATACCAAAATACGATGACAACCAACCCTTCTTTATTGGTCGACCAGACAAATACCGTGTATTCTCTATATGGTGACCTAAAGTGACAGATTCAAGCATTTTTAATTGTTTTTCTTCATGACCAAGCGATTCTTCCAATGCGGTAATATCCAAAAGTAGCTCCGCTAAGCTTTTAGGCTTTTCCTCATGACTTTGAATCATCGGACCGCCACTCGAGGGGAATGATTGAAAGTTAAATTCATTATCAGGAATGCTCGCCTCTTCAGCTAAGCGATCGCCTAAAGCATTTAATCTTAACACTTGGCTTTGTAATTCGGCCAACTTCATGGTAACTGCGGTTACTTGTTGGCTATTTACTTTAGTATCATCAATAATGGGTAGGCTTGATAGCTGATATATTGTATTTTTCGGTACATCATCTGCAGAGGCGATCAAATGGACAATAAAACCTGAAATTAAGGCAAAAACAATTAAGGCAGATAACCAATGTAGCTTATTTAGCTTCATTGAAAATCTAACGTTCTTTCCTCGGTATAGTAATGTTAAACTCATAACTCATTCATCGTTTGTTCAAGAGCTGACTTATGGCACGAAAATCGAAAATCCCCACAGACATGTCAGCGCTGTTTAATTCAACGTCAGGCACTTTGGCACAAATAGCTGCAAAAACCAACTTTTTAACCGTATTGGCTGATATTGTACGACAAATTTGTCCCGACCTACCAGCAGATGTTTGGAAAATAGCCAATTTCAAAGCTAATGCCATTGTCATTGAGGTAAACTCAGCCGTTTGGAGCCAACGATTACAGTTTGAAAGAATGAATATTTGCCGAGAACTTAGCGAAGTAACCAATAACGAATTCAACCAAATAGAAATTAAAATCACACCATTTCGAACAAAAATACCCGAAAAAACCGTTATTCCTAACGCCATTAATTCCACTATATCAGCACGTACCGCAGCGCAGTTATTAGCAGTGGCACGCAGTGCTCCTGATAGTTTGCGGAAAAAGTTAGAAAAACTTGCTTCGCATGCAAAAAAATAGCTTTTGAACAACAGTTTAGTAAAATTTAATGATAAAAAAACCAGCACGAAGACTGGTTTTAATGTAGCGATTTTCGCAACTGAATTATATTAAAATGCCGTCGCACTAATTTCTTGAAATTGGATGGGTGATTCAATCGTATCTTCATACGTTACCCATTCCCAACAATCGACTTGTTTAAATACTTCACGCAACAACATGTTATTTAAGCCATGACCTGATTTAAAAGCATTCAGTTCACCCAAGATGCTAACACCGCCCATATACAGGTCACCAATAGCATCTAAAATTTTATGCTTAACAAACTCATCATCGTAGCGTAAGTCATCTTTATTGAGCATGCGATATTCATCTAAAACAATCGCGTTTTCCAAGCTACCACCTAAGGCAAGGTTATGTGAACGTAAGAACTCAATATCTTTCATAAAACCAAAGGTGCGTGCGCGACTGATCTCTTTAACAAATGAACAACTTGAAAGATCCATACTCATGGTTTGACAAGTATTAGCAATCACCGGGTGTTCAAATTCAATCGCGAAATTAACCCGAAAACCTTCATAAGGCTTTAATTCAGCCCACTTGTCACCTTCTTCTACGCGTATAGTTTTAGTAATACGTAAAAAGCGTTTGGCAACATTTGATGTTTCAATGCCTACTGACTGAATTAAATACACAAACGGTAAAGCACTACCATCCATAATTGGAATTTCAGGTGAATCAACCTCAACAATGAGGTTATCAATACCTAAACCTGCGACAGCAGAAAGCAAATGTTCGACGGTGGAAATCTGAACACCTTGCTCATTCACTAAACACGTACATAAAGTTGTTTCACCCACAGCTTCCGGTGTCGCTGGAATATCGACAACGGGATCTAAATCAACTCGGCGAAAAATAATACCGGTGTTAGCAGGCGCAGGACGGAGAGTGATCTGCACCTTTTCACCTTTATGTAACCCTACACCTATGGCAGAGACACTTTCTTTTAACGTACGTTGTTTAATCATAAATAGCCTTCTTAAGCCTATATTTTGCGCTAATAAGTCGCCGCCGAAAATAAGCGGAGACGTAATATAACAAAAAAGCCTAATAAAATCAAAAAACCAACATTTTTAGTATTGCGTAATTAACTTTTCGAATATCGCTTAGTCTGCTTGTTTACGTAAAAATGCCGGAATATCTAAATAATCATCAAGTTCAGTAGCTGCTACTTTCTGCGCTTGAGCATTAGCTTCTGGCATAGTAACCGGATTCGCAGACAGCTCAGGTTGTGCGCTAGCAATATAGTCACCACCAACAACTTGTGGCTCAGCCACAGGCGTAGGATTGACTAAGGTAATATCTGGTTTACGCTCTGCACCAATACCCGTTGCCACAACCGTTACTCGTAATTCTTCCGTCATTTCAGGGTCAATAACCGCACCAACGACAACGGTAGCATTTTCAGATGCAAAAGCTTTAACCGCATTACCAACAGTTTCAAATTCATCAATGCTAATATCCATGCCGGCAGTGATATTAACCAAAATACCGCGCGCGCCAGCTAAATCAACGTCTTCAAGTAACGGACTTGAAATAGCAGCTTCTGCCGCTTCCTCTGCACGGTCTGGACCTGATGCAGTGCCAGAGCCCATCATTGCAGTACCCATTTCAGACATTACGGTTCTAACATCGGCGAAATCGACGTTTATGAGTCCAGGACGGGTAATAAGTTCCGCGATACCTTGCACAGCACCTAATAAAACATTATTCGCGGCTTTAAAGGCATCTAATAAACTGGTGCCAGGGCCAAGCACTTTCAATAATTTTTCGTTCGGAATAGTGATCAATGAATCAACATTTTTTGATAAAAACTCGATACCTTGATCGGCATAGTTCATGCGTTTTTTGCCTTCAAAAGGAAATGGCTTAGTCACGACCGCAACCGTTAAAATCCCCATTTCTTTGGCTATTTCGGCAACAACTGGCGCAGCACCAGTGCCCGTACCACCACCCATACCAGCTGCGATAAAGACCATATCAGCACCTTGCAGTGTTTCTTTAATAGTTTCTCGGTCTTCTTCCGCACTTCGGCGACCAATTTCAGGGTTCGCACCAGCACCCAGTCCTTTAGTGACATCGTGACCTAGCTGCAAAGTAACATTTGCCGCTGAGTTACGTAATGCTTGAGAATCGGTATTTGCGGTAATAAATTCTACACCTTCAATGGTTTGTGACACCATGTGTTCTACCGCGTTTCCGCCCCCGCCACCAACACCAATAACTTTGATGACTGCTTCTGCGTTGTGATCTTCCATTAATTCAAACATTTTATTATCTCCGATTTTTAATACGTTTTGTTCCACCAAAACTCTTTTATACTTTTAATTAGTAACTAAAATCGCTAATTAAAATTCGCCTTTAAACCAAGCAAGTACTCTCGAGCCGATACTACCGACTGACTCGCTTTTCTTTTTCTCATTACTTTGCTGCTGATTCGCTTGCATACCATAGTGTAACAAGCCGACAACCGTAGAATATGTTGGGTCGTTAACATACTCTTTCAATCCGCAGATATCTGAAGGCTGAGCAACTCGTGCTGGCATTTGAAATACTTCTTCGGCAAACTCAACTACACCTTCCATTTTTGCTGTACCTCCGGTTAAAACATAACCCGCAGCAATTTGATCTTCTAATCCACATTCTCGTAGTTCCTCTTGGATCAGTTCAAATAATTCTTGATACCTAGGCTCAACGACTTCCGCTAAAGTATGACGTGACATCGAGCGTGCAGGACGTCCGCCAACACTAGGCACTTCAATATTTTCTTCCATACTGACCATTTGGCGCAACGCACAGGCGTACTGCACCTTAATCTCTTCAGCATGACTTAACGGTGTACGAAAAATCTTTGCAATATCGCTAGTAACTTGATTACCTGCAACAGGTATTACCGCGGTATGGCGTAAAGCGCCACCGGTAAAAACCGCAATATCCATAGTGCCAGCGCCCATATCAACCACACAGATCCCAAGCTCTTTTTCATCATCAGTTAAGATTGCGTAGCTAGAAGCAAGCGCTGAGAAAATTAATTGATCAGCTTTTAGGTCACAACGTTCAACACATTTAACAATGTTTTTTGCCATGTCGTTTGCACAAGTGACAATATGTACTTTTGCTTCCATACGCACACCTGACATGCCGATAGGACTTTTTATACCGTCTTGGCAGTCTATGCTATATTCTTGCGGCAAAACGTGCAGCATACGACGTTCTGCCGAAATGGGCACAGAGCGGGCGGTATGAATAACGTTATCCACATCATCCTGCATCACCTCTTTATCATTGATGGGCACCATACCGTTTTCATTTTGGCAGCTGATATGCTTACCTGAAATGCCAAGGTAAACTGAGGTGATGTGGCAGTCTGCCATTAATTCAGCTTCGTTAATCGCACGCTGAATAGACTGAATAACCAGATTAAGGTCATTAACACCACCTTTATCCATGCCACGGGCAGGTTGATTTCCAACACCAACAATACTGAGCTGATTATCGGGTGTGATCTCACCAACCGCTACTGAAATTTTTGACGTTCCAATATCTAATCCAACTACTAAATTTCTTTCAGTTACTTTTGACATTAAGGTTAAACTCTTTCTTTATTATCCGTGGTTTTCCAACCTACGGCTAAACCAGTATCATATCTCAGATCAACATAATCGACTTGTTGACCCTGCTTTGTATTCAATTTTATCTGTGGATAAACATCCATAAAGCGCTGTATACGCTCAACGCGGTTATCGCGACCTAAGTTGATAGTCACACCATCATCTAAAATAAGCTGCCATGCAAAACGTTCAGACAGTACCAACTCATCAATACTTAACTGACTAAAATCCAACAGTTTATTCAAATTTCTAAAATTCTCCAAGGCAACTTTCTCACTACCTTCTGGGCCAAAAAATGCCGGCAGTTTCTCAACTAAACGTTTTATGTCAGCCTGAAATGCTTTACCATTTTCATTAATCAAAAAATCACCATTCCAATGGGCAATAGGCTTTTGATCTACTACATAAATTTTTAATTCATCTGGCCATTTTTTTCGTACTGAAACCGAATAAACCCAAGGTAATTTAGCCACTCTCTGTTGGACATCATTAACATCCAAATTGAAAAAATTACCCAAATTAACTTTTTCTATTGCATTTTCAATATCTAAACGCGTGGTATACGGCATTTCACCCGCAATAGCAATGGACGTAACCGGCACTGACTCTTCAGCGCTTAAGCGTTTGTTTAAAAAAAAACCAAACAATAATATGGCAATAATAACAGCAACAAAAAACGTAACGCCTAACCAAAACGACCAGTGTAAATTGGTGACGTCATTCCTTAACGGCTGTTGCTTCTCTATTGCCTCAGCCATTACCTACAGGCGACCTTGCGCACTAATAGCAACAATTTCTGTCACTAATTCACTAAAACTTAAACCATGTACTTTTGCAGCTTTGGGTACTAACGATGTTTCTGTCATACCAGGTACCGTATTAACCTCTAATAGCTGCCATTGGCCTTGAGTGTTACGCATGACATCTACCCTTCCCCAGCCTTTTGCGCCGGTAGCATTGAACGCTTTTAACGCTATAGATTGCAACTCGCTTTCATCGGCTTGCGATAAAGAACATGGGCAATGGTATTGCGTACTTGTCGACATATATTTCGCGTCGTAATCATAAAAATCATGCGGCGTTTCCATATGAATTACCGGCAAAGGCGTTTGCCCTAGAATAGCCACGGTGTATTCTGGCCCTTGGATCCAAGCTTCAACTAATATTTGTTGGTCGTACTCGAAAGCGGCGTTCAAAGCTTGATGTAACTGTTCAGCATTATTTGCTTTTGACATACCAATACTTGAGCCTTCATTGGCCGGTTTCACCATCACCACATCGCCTAATTGCTGTAAGATTTTGTCAGCATCACCCACTTGATATTCTGCTTTATTAACAATGGCAAAAGCAGCTGTTGGTAAATTTAAGGCTTGAAACACTTGTTTACTACGAATTTTATCCATCGACAGTGCAGAGCCAAGCACATCAGATCCGGTGTACGGAATATTCATATATTGCAGTGCACCTTGCACACAACCGTCTTCACCGCCACGACCATGTAAGGCAATAAAAACGCGATCAATATCAAGTGTCGCTAAATCGCTTAAGCAATAATCTTGGGTATCAATAAGTTGAACGTCAAAGCCAGCTTCTCTTAAACCTTTAGCTATCGCTTTACCTGAGTTAAGTGATACCGCTCTTTCTGCTGATGTACCACCATATAAAACTGCCAGTTTTTGTTCGATCAAAGCTTTCATACTGTTAACACCATTAATTTTTCATCTGTCGCTAAATTACGCGCAATCGTACCGATATTACCGGCTCCCTGAGTGATCACCATGTCACCATCACATAATTGTGCGGCCATTAATTCCGCTAATTTATCACTATCACTGACATAGATAGGCTCAACTTGACCTCGTTGACGAATACTACGTGCTAAACTTTTGCTATCGGCATTTGCTATCGCGGCTTCACCTGCTGCATACACGTCAAGCAAAAATAAGCAGTCAACTTCTGAAAGTACTTCAACAAAATCTTCATATAGGTCACGGGTGCGTGAGTATCTATGCGGTTGAAATACCATAACCAACCTTTTTTCAGGCCAGCCTTTACGCATAGCATCAATGGTGGCTTTTACTTCCGTTGGATGATGGCCATAATCATCAATCAATAACATTTCACCTTGCGCAGTAGTCAGTGTTGCTAAGCTTTCGAAACGTCGACCAATACCGGCAAAACTCTGTAATGCTTGTTGAATAGCATTATCGGCTACCCCTTCATCAACAGCTACTGCTACACCTGCTAAAGCATTTAAAACATTATGTTGGCCGGGTAAATTCACACTAATTGGCAAGGGTTTACTACCTTCACGCTCAACAACAAATGAACTTATACCACCTGATTGTTGGTATTGTGTTGCTCTAACATCCGCATCCTCAGCAAAACCATAAGTGATCACTTGACGACTAATGCGCGGCAATATCTCTCGCACGACCGGGTTATCTATACAAACTACCGCTAAACCATAAAACGGTAAGTTGTGCAGAAACTCGATATAAGTGTCTTTAAGTTTTTCAAAGTCACCTTGATAGGTTTCCATGTGATCTTCATCAATATTGGTGATCACCGAAACCATAGGCTGTAAATGTAAAAACGAAGCGTCACTTTCATCCGCTTCAGCAATTAAATAACGGCTACTACCTAAACGGGCATTGGTACCGGCACTATTAAGTAAACCACCGATAACGAAGGTAGGATCTAACTTAGCTTGCGCAAAAATACTGGCAATTAAACTCGTCGTCGTGGTTTTTCCATGGGTACCCGCAATGGCAATACCATGACGAAAACGCATTAATTCCGCTAGCATTTCAGCACGACGCACAACCGGAATACGCTGTTGATGGGCAGCAGCGAGCTCCGGATTATCAGCATTAATTGCCGTTGAAACCACGATAACACTAGCACCAATGACATTGTCTTGATGATGGCCAATAGTCACTTTCGCCCCTAAAGCACTCAAGCGTTTAACCACTGGATTTTCACCAATATCGGAACCGGTAATTTGATAGCCTTCATTGAGCAATACTTCTGCAATACCGCCCATACCAGCGCCACCAATACCAACAAAATGGATGGTTTTAACACGGCGCATTTCCGGCACCCTATTATTAGCATTATCTAAAGTTGTATCGCTGTTTTTTTCTGTCGTCATTTCTCTACTCATTGTTGTGCAACCTCTATACAAACATTAGCAACACGTTTAGTTGCATCTGCATGGGCAGCATTGTGTGCAGCTTTTGACATCTGCTGCACCACTTTGTCTGATATAAACAAGCTATTTAACATTTGCCCTAAAGTTGTACCGTTAAACTCTTTCTGTGCAATTAATTTTGCTGCGCCGCAATTAACCAGATACATAGCATTCTTGGTCTGATGATCATCAACTGCATGTGGCAATGGTACGAATATCGCAGGCTTTGCTGCCATTGCTAATTCAGAAACGGTCAACGCACCAGCACGACAAATCACCACATCTGCCCATTGATATGCCGCTGCCATATCATCGATAAATTCCGTCACTTTCACCTTTTCTTCTGGTAAACCGTAGTCCTGATAGCTTTTTAGTACCGTTTGCTCATTACCACCGCCGGTTTGATGCCAAACATCAATACTTTGCACTTTGATCTGCTTCATCGCTTGTGGCACAACATCATTTAAGATTTTGGCCCCTAAACTACCACCAACCACTAAGACTTTTTTACTGGTTGCTGGTTGCGCTGGCATTACGTTTTCAATGGCAATAATATCGCTACGTAATGGGTTTCCTACAACTTCAGGCGTTACTCTTTTACTAAAGGCTCCGGGAAAAGCACTTAAGGTTCTAGTAGCAAAATGCGAGAGAAAACGATTACTCATCCCTGCTACCGCATTTTGCTCATGTAAAACTAACGGAATGCGTAATAACCATGCGGCAACACCTCCAGGTGCGCTAGCATAACCGCCCATACCTAGGACGACATCGGGTTTAACTTCACGTAGCACCCGAATAGATTGCCATACTGATTGCAGAATTTTAAATGGCGTTTTTAGCCATGTTTGCCAGTTTTTGTTACGGATACCGGCAATATTAATAAATGAAATCGGATAACCGTTTTTCGGTACTAATTCCGCTTCCATACGCTCAGCAGTGCCAAGCCAATGTATGTTCCAACCTTGCTGTACTAATGCTTCCGCGACAGCAATGCCTGGAAATATATGACCACCCGTACCGCCCGCCATCACGAGTAGTGTCGGGCGCTTTACTTCATGACTAGTATGTTCAGTCATTTTCACCCTCGATAAGTTCTGTTTTCTTCACTTTATTTCGGTTCTTTTTACTACTTTTATTGGTTGTAACTGTTCGACTCGTCGCTTGAATGCTTTGTAATCTAATTTCATGATCAATACGAATTAAAATTACCAGCGCAATGGTCATGATAATCATCGAGCTGCCGCCATAGCTAATTAACGGCATAGTTAAGCCTTTAGTAGGCACTATCCCTGCACTCGCACCGATATTGACCGCGGCTTGAAAACAAAACCAAATCCCAATAGCGTAAGCAAAAAAACCTTCAAAATATTTTTCTTGGTTAACCGCCTTTCTACCGAGTAACAAAGCTTTAAAAACCAAGGTCATACTGAGCAGCAGAATAACGCTAATACCAATAAAGCCAAATTCTTCGGCCAATACTGCCATGACAAAATCGGTATGTGCCTCAGGTAAATACTCTAATTTTTGTACGCTATTACCTAAACCTTGCCCAAAAGTTTCACCGCGGCCATAAGCCATTAATGATTGAGTTAGTTGATAACCACTGCCAAAGGGATCTTTCCACGGGTCAAGAAAGCCAGTAACACGGGCCCAACGATAAGGCGATAAATACGCCAACATTGACAGCAAACTAATGCCAACACCAGCAATAGCAATAAACTGCCATAACTTAGCACCGGCTAAAAATAACAAGCCAAAGGTGGTGACAAACATCACGATAATAGTGCCTAAGTCAGGTTGTAGTAACAGCAAACCACCTAAAACACCAAAAACGACTAAAGGTTTCGCAAAGCCTTTAATATTTTCCATCACCTCATCGCGACGTCTAACGAGATAGGCTGACAGATAACAGAAGAAAAATAATTTTGCCGGCTCAGCTGCCTGTACGGTGATCGGGCCAATGGCAATCCAGCGCGTAGAGCCATTAACATTACGACCAATAAGTAGCACCACAATAAGTAGAGCAATGCCTAAGAGCAATAGGTTGCCACTATATTGATGCCAACGACTCATCGGTATTTGCAATGCCACAGCAGCAACACCTAAACTCAAGACAATGTAGATCATATGGCGAACAACAAAATGAAATGGGTTATCAAATAGCCGCTCAGCAATTGGCATTGATGAACTTGCCACCATCACTAAACCGATCATATACATGCTAAGGGCAAGTGCCACATAGCTACGATCAAAAGTGGCTACTGTTTTCGTATCAGCCTGCAACCATTGCGGTAAAGCCCATTGGGGAAAGTTAGCAAAAGAAACTGACATTAACTGCCTCCCTTTTGCATTAACACTGATTTAATAAACACCACACCACGTTCGACATAATTTGCAAACATATCTAAGCTGGCACAAGCTGGCGAGAGTAACACCATATCACCTACATTTGCTTGTGTTCTAGCAAGCTCCACCGCCGCTGGTAATGAATCTACATGGCTAGTTGTTTCTGCTTGCTGACTTAATCTCAACGATGCAATGGCGCGGCCATCTTTTCCGAGCGTAATTAAATAATCCACTTGCTGTGTTAAGACCTGACTTAACGGCGAGAAATCGGCCCCTTTACCGTCTCCACCGGCAATTAAAATTAACTTATTGCCTTTCAGAGTTGGCGACAAGCCTTCAATAGCGGCAAGTGTCGCACCGACATTGGTTGCTTTTGAGTCATTAATCCAGCGAATACCATCATGACTTTCAATCACTTCACAACGGTGTGCTAAACCTTTAAAAGCCATTAAACTTGCTAACATAGCGTTCAAATCCCAACCAGCAGATTTTCCTAATGCTAATACCGCAAGATAATTTAAGGCATTATGACTACCTTGCAAGGGTAACTGTGCTAAAGCGCATAAAGCTTGCTCACCATACATCAAATGACTTTCATCATGAATATTTGCTAAGCCAAAATCAGCTGATTGCGCTTGATCACTACCAAAACTTAATAATTGGCTTTGCGCATAAAGCCCGTTCGGTTTTGTCGCATGATCATTGCGGTTAAAAATGGCATAAGTACAATTGTGATAAATGCTTTGCTTAATTGCGCCATAGTTTGCCAATGTCTTATGACGATCTAAATGATCATCACTTAAATTCAAGACAGTGGCAGCCAGTGCTTTCATGCTTTTCACGCTTTCAAGCTGAAAACTCGATAACTCCAAAACAATAAAGTCAGCCTGCTCTTTATCTATTTGATCTAATACCGGCAAACCAATATTGCCGCCTAGCTGCACACGATAACCAATGTCATTACCAACATAATTAAGCATGGATACAACAGTAGATTTACCGTTAGAGCCGGTAACCGCTAGTATCGGCGTATCACTTAAACGACAAAATAACTCAATATCACCAATAACATCACAGTTACTCGTAATCGCTTTGTTAATCTCGGATTCAGCAATATTAATCCCTGGGCTAACAATCAAGACATCAGCTTGTGCAATCAAGGCTTGATCCCATTGTCCGAGTACTAAAGTGTTATCACCAAACTGATGTTTAAAGTCACCCGGAGAAATAGGCATTGCGCGACTATCATTAACTGCAAAAGAAATTTTGTAACGATGTAAAAAACGCGCACACGAGAGTCCCGTAATACCAATACCTAATATTACAATACGTTTATTCGCTAATTGCGCCGTTATCGACTGTTGCAGTTGTTTATTCACGCGTCTATGTTTACCTTAATTTTAAGGTTGCTAATCCAACCAATACCAAAACTAAAGAAATAATCCAAAAGCGGACAATCACTCTTGGTTCAGGCCAACCTTTTAATTCGTAATGATGATGTATTGGTGCCATGCGAAAAATGCGTTGCCCACGTAACTTATAAGAGCCTACCTGTAAAATAACCGACAGGGTTTCGATCACGAAAACCCCGCCCATAATAAATAACACTAACTCTTGCCTAACCAATACCGCAATAACACCTAATGCAGCACCTAATGCTAATGAACCAACATCGCCCATAAAAACTTGTGCTGGGTAGGTGTTAAACCATAAAAACCCTAAGCCAGCGCCAACAATAGCGGTACAAACAATAACCAGCTCACTCGCTAAAGCAATATGGGGGATATGTAAGTATTCAGAAAAATTGGCATGACCTGTCATGTAGGCAAATACTGCGAATGCACCAGCCACCATAATGGTTGGTACAATAGCAAGACCATCAAGGCCATCTGTTAAATTAACAGCGTTGCTTGTTCCAACAATGACGAAATAAACCAAACCGATATAAAGCAAACCAAGTTGCGGTAATACATCTTTAATAAATGGGATAAGTAAGGTGGTTTCTTCTGGGCTTTGGGCAAATTGGTAGAGAAATATTGCTGTCGCTAATCCTGCAACAGTTTGCCAAAAGTACTTCCAGCGAGCAATTAAGCCATTAGAATCTTTACGAATAACTTTACGATAATCATCAACAAAACCAATGGTGCCAAAACTAAGCACAACAAATAACACCACCCAAACATAGGTATTGGTTAAGTCCGCCCATAGTAAGACACTGGCAACGATTGAGGCCAGAATCAACAATCCGCCCATTGTTGGCGTGCCTGATTTTGACAAATGGCTTTCGGGACCATCGTCTCGCACGGTTTGTCCTATTTGCATATTTTGCAAAGCACGAATTAATTTAGGGCCAAAATATAACGAGATAACCAACGCGGTGAGCGTTGAAACAATTGCCCTAAATGTTAAATAAGAAAAAACATTAAAGAATGAATAATACTGAGTGAGATACTCACCTAACCAAAGTAACATTATGCCTGCTCCTGCAGTGTTAGACTGTTTTGCCATTGAATAATATCAGCCACTACGTATTCCATATGAGCACTGCGCGAACCTTTTACTAAAATTGTCACTTGCTGCTCTTCACCTTGAAGCATCTGCTGTAATCGTGAGACTAACTCTTCTTTACTACTAAAATGTTGACCTGGGGTATTCTGGCCTTGATAAAAAGCATCAGAAGTATTTTGACTTAATACCCCTAAGGTCAAAAGATCATCAATATGTTGACTTTTTGCATGCTCGCCGACTTCTTGATGATAACGACGCGCTTCACCACCAAGTTCCCCCATATCGCCAAGAATAAGTACTCTGCGTCCTGGATAGCTAGCTAAGAGATTCGATGCGGCATTAATTGATTCAACATTGGCGTTATAGCTATCATCAATCAATCTAAGATTTTGCTGCAATTGATATAAATTCAAGCGTCCCTTAGCCGCAGTCATTTCAGCCAAGCCCAAACGAATATCATCTAAACTCGCACCAAACTCTAAAGCTATGGTTGCTGCAGCGACCGCATTACAAACGTTGTGATGACCTGGTACTGTCAATTCAATATAGGTACTGCCTATCGGAGTGGTTAATTTGAAACTCGCACAACCGTTATCATCTAAAACTTCCTGATGGCTATAACAATCAGCTATTCCCTCACAGGAAAAACGTTGCACTTTTTTATCTGCTAAACGCCATTGCCATTTATCAAGCCATGGATTATTTTCAGCAAATATAGCGACGCCATTAGCACTTAACCCGGAAAATATTTCGCCTTTTGCCCGAGCAACACCAGATAAATCGCCAAACCCTTCTAAGTGTGCGGCAGCAATATTGTTAATAATGGCAACATCTGGTTTTACTAAGCCTGAGGTATAGGCAATTTCACCAATGTGGTTTGCACCTAACTCAACAACAGCAAAGTCATGCTTTTCTTCTAAACGTAATAAGGTAAGTGGTACACCAATATCATTATTAAAATTACCTTGAGTTGCTAAAACATTACCTAAACGACTTAACACTGCGGCAACCATTTCTTTTACCGTGGTTTTGCCACTACTACCGGTAATTGCAACCGTTTTTGGGGCAACTTTTGCTTTCACATACGCGGCAATTTGACCTAAGGCTTGATGTGTATCGGCAACTACCACTTGTGCCATTGCAATCTCATCATAAAATTGTTGAACAATAACAGCGCTACAGCCTTGCTCACTGGCTTGCTTAACAAATTTATGACCATCAAAATTTGGCCCTTGTAATGCTAAAAAAACATCGCCAGCATTTAAGGCCCGGCTGTCAGTACTAATAGCATTTATCGTTAAGTTCTCGCCAAACAATTGACCATCAACCGCTTGCGTAAGTTCAGTTAACGTTAGCGCGATCATAGCATCACCTCTGTTGTATAAAACCCACGAACCACTGCGCGTTCATCATAATGATGCTTTTCAGCCCCCATGATGATGTAATCTTCATGACCTTTACCGGCACAAAGAATGACATCATTGGCCTGTGCCTTCTGTAATGTGCTTAATATAGCGCTCTTTCTATCTAAGATTTTTTCAGCGCACTCTGGCTGGCGTAAACCAGCAATGATATCGGCAGCTATTGCTTCAGGCGCTTCACTACGCGGGTTGTCATTAGTAATAATAATATGATCCGCTTTGTCTTCAGCAACCTTTGCCATCAAAGCACGCTTGCCAACATCGCGGTCGCCACCACAGCCAAAAACTAGCCATAGTTTACCCTGACAATGTAAACGGCAAGCATCTAAAGCACTCGCCAAAGCATCAGGGGTATGGGCATAATCAACAACCGTTGTCGGTTTACCAACAGATGAAAAGGCTTCCATACGACCAATAATCGGTACAAGTTGCCTAATTGCGTTAGCAATCATACTCAGAGCAATGTTTTCAACCATTAATACCGCGATAGCAGCGAGGAGGTTTTCGACATTAAAATTACCTAACAACTGACTGCGAATTTGGCACTGGCCCTGCTCGGTATTTAACGTAAAACTTACCCCATCCACATGGTGTTTTATATCAAGTGCTTGGACAAAGTGGCTATAGCTGCTAATATTTTCCCCACGACCATACACCACTACAGTTTGTATTTCAGGCCAATGTTCTAGCCAATTGCGCCCTTGGCTATCATCACCATTAATCACCGCAACTTGCTGACTATCACCGGTAAATATTTGTTTTTTCGCGTCAGCATAAGCCGACATAGTGTGATGATAATCTAAATGATCTCGCGTTAAATTAGTAAATACTGCGGTGTTGAATAAAGCGGCGCTAACGCGTTTTTGCGCTAACGCATGCGATGAAACTTCCATCGCAACATCGGTGATATCTTGGGTATTAAACAATGCCAATAGCTGATGTAACTCTGTTGCACCTGGGGTGGTGTTATCAATACTTTTTAAACTGGCAAGCTTGCCAGCACCATTGGTACCAATAACCGCACAGTTTTTCTGACAATAGTCTAATAAATTAGCAATAATTTGACTGGTGCTGGTTTTACCATTGGTACCGGTAATACCAATAATATTCATCGATTGTTGAGGTGCGCCATAAAAGGCTTTAGCAACATTAAATAAGTCTTGATTCAGCTGAAAATAATTCAATATCGCAATGGCGTCTGTATCTGTCTGCTGTAACCAAGTCAGTTTTCCATGTGCTGATGGCTCAGTCGTTTCTTGTATTATCATTGCACAATTGGCAGCAAGCGCTTGGGCAATATATTCACGTCCATCACGTAAGCTACCCATAACGGCACAAAACACATCGCCAGGCTTAATCGTTCGCGTATCATTAACCAAGTCAGCAGTAGTCGCATCAGTTTGAAACAGCTGAGAAAACTTGGCTTTAAGTTGAGTTAAATCATGGTGATTCAAGCTAATGCTAGCACGCTTTAATACCGCTTCAATGGCAGCAAAATTTCTTGGTTGATTAGAAACGCGTAAAGCGTGATCAAACATGGTCACGCTCCTTGGGTAGGTTTTCTGTTTTTGGCTCTGCCGTTACAACGGTTACTTTGGTATTGGCATCTGGCGCTACATTGAGCAGCCGCAGCGTGCCTTTCATAATACGGGAAAAAACTGGCGCAGCAACTTCCCCCCCGTGATATAAATCACCACCGGGGTCATCAATCACCACCACCACAGCAATCTCAGGATCTGATATCGGTGCTACACCGGCAAATAAACCGACATAATCATTACCATAACCACCGGCAAAGGCTTTAATCGCCGTACCACTTTTACCACCAACACGGTAACCGTCTATTTTTGCAACGGTATAGTGTTCATTAACGACGTGTTCAAGCATGTCTAATACATTTTGACTATTTTCTGCAGAAAAAATACGTTCAGCATTTTTCTTGACCTGTTCTTGTGGGTCTTGCTTTAAAATCGTTAACGGTATTTTCATACCGCCATTAGCTAATATGGTATAAAAACGCGCCAACTGAATTGGGGTAATAGCAACACCGTGACCCCAAGACAATGTCGCTAATTCAAATTTTGACCAACGCGCTCTATCGTGCATCATGCCTGAACTTTCACCGACAAGTCCGGTACCGGTTTCTTCAGAAAATCCTGCATCAAAAAACTTATCAATTAAATAATCTTTGGGTACCGATAATGCCAACTTAGTCGTGCCCATATTTGAAGAGTGCACCAATAACTCAGCTAAAGTTATTTTTCCGAGGTAGCGCGGATCAGAAACTCGACTACCACCTAATCGCATCCAGCCTGGGTAAGTATCAATGATGCTATCTTTTTTTACGCTACCAAATTCCAGTGCAGTTAAAACCGTCAATGGCTTCACACTTGAACCGGGTTCATAGATATCAGTAATAGCGCGATTACGAAAACGGTGAATTGCTACACCCGAACGGTTGTTTGGGTTATATGATGGACTATTCACCAAAGCTAATACCTCACCAGTATTCACATTGGTAACAACAGCGGACCCTGATGTTGCCTTAAACGCTTTCACTGCGCCTTTGAGTTCACGATAAGCAAGTGCTTGAATACGTTGATCAATGCTCAAGGTTATTTCTTTAGGTGGCGTAGAGGCTTTGACTGATAAAATCTCTATCTTTCGACCTTTAGCGTCTTTACGATATTGTTTTTCACCATCTTCTCCAGTTAGCAACTGGTCATAAACCCGCTCAATGCCTTCAATACCTTTGTCATCAACATTAGTAAAGCCGACAACATGGGCACTTATTTCACCCGCAGGATAAAAACGCTTAGATTCTTTACGTAAATGAATGCCTGGAATTTTTAATTCGCGAATATAATTAGCCATCGCCGGTGCGACTTTACGTTCAATGTAAACAAAGCGTTTAGTCGGGTTTTTAGTAATTCTCACTTGTAGTTTTTTAACATCTTGACCTAGTACATCAGCCAAAGCTTGCCAATGCTTTTTCATTGATAAAGCATTGCTATCAAAAATAATTTTAGGATCCGCCCACACTGTTTCTACCGGTACACTGATCGCTAATTCATGGCCATTACGATCGACAATGGAGCCCCGTTGTACGGTTTTAGTATTGGTACGAAGTGAGCGGTTATCACCTTGCTTTTTCAGCATGTCAGGTTCAAACACTTGAATATATGCAGTACGAGCCATTAAACCAGCATAAATCAGCACAACAGCACCTAGCACAACGTAAAAACGCCATACTACTGTGTTCGGATTATATTGTGCTGGTTTTTTCATAGCCCTACTCGTGCTAAAAATTTATGGTAATTTAATAATAATTTCAGAGCTGGCATCTGGCCTTGTCATATTCAGCTGTTTTTCTGCATTGCTTTCGATGGCACTATGCTCTGCCAAGCTATTTTGCTCTAATAATAAATTACGCCATTCATTTTCTAAGCCATCACGTTCAGTTAATAACACTTCAATTTTACTGGTGGTTTGCCGATTCAAGTGAGTAAAGTAAATGACTGAAAACGCTGATAGCAATACTAATAATAAAATGCCATATATAGCGAGATGGCGCCGAATGTCCTGCCAAATATCAAGTACTAACACCACTTTCTTGGTTGCCATACTAAAGCACCGTAATTAGCGCGCTAACCTTTGCGCAACACGAAGTACCGAGCTGCGAGAACGCACATTTTCTTCAACTTCATCTTTGCTGGGTTTTAACTTACGTCCAACTAAACTTAAATTCTTGCCTTTATTTAATTCTTCTTCACTAATTGGCATGCCTCGTGGCACTTTCTTACCTTGCGAATTTTTTTTCATAAACTGTTTTACTAAACGGTCTTCAAGTGAATGAAAACTAATCACCACCAAACGGCCATCGGTAGCAAGCACAGCTAAAGACGCTGCTAAAACTTTTTCAATTTGTTCTAATTCGCTGTTGATATACATGCGAATAGCTTGAAAGCTACGCGTAGCTGGATGCTTTTTAATTTCTCTTTGTGGTGCTGTTTTCTTAATTAATTGCGCTAATTGCCCTGTGCGAGTTAATGGAGTAACTTCTCGCTCATCAACAATGGCATTAGCGATACGCCAAGCATGTTTCTCTTCACCAAAAGTGCGCAGCACCCAAGTAATATCTTCGACATCAGCAACTGCAAGCCACTGTGCTGCCGTTTGCCCACGAGTGGTATCCATGCGCATATCAAGTGGGCCATCTTTCATAAAGCTAAAACCACGTTCAGCTTCATCAAGCTGTGGTGACGAGACACCTAAATCAAGTAAAATGCCATCAACTTTTTCAACCAGCTGATGCTTCTCAGCAATCATTTGTAAGTCAGCAAAACCATGGTGTTCGATGATAAAACGTTCATCATTAGCATATTTTTCTGCCACAGCTATTGCCGTAAGATCTCTATCTATCGCAATTAAACGGCCATTTGATCCAAGCTTTTCAAGAATTAAACCTGAATGTCCGCCACGGCCAAACGTACAGTCGATATAAATACCCTCTGGCTTTATTGCGAGCCCTGCGATTGACTCTTCAAGCAGAACTGAAATGTGTGCATTATCGTGTTGCATTATGAGTTTATAAACGCCATTTAGTTATTATCATTCAACGACTTATCATAAGGATAAATCAAGTAAGCGGTCAGTCAGTTCTATTTCACCTGACTGTATTTTCGCAATGCCTTGCTGCATTTGTGTTTGCCAAGCGCTATCGCTCCAAATTTCAAATTTTCTCAATTGTCCAACCAACATTAAGTTTTTTTCTAAGCCTGCATGTTGGCGTAATGGACCATTTATTAATAAACGACCACTTTTATCAATTTCACAATCTGAAGCGTTACCTAATAGCACTTGCTGTAATAATCGCTCTTGTGGATTCATACTCGACAAACCACAAAGCTTTAATTCTATTTCTTCCCATTCAGGCAGTGGATATAACAATAAGCATGGGTGTTGAATATCAAGGGTACAAACCATTTTTCCTTGGCAATCAGCAAATAGCTCTTCGCGATACCTTGTTGGTATCGTGATCCTATTTTTGCTATCGAGCGTTATTGCGCTAGTGCCTCTGTACATAGTCCAACTTATTGTTTGGGATCACTTTTGATCCACTAATTCCCACTTTATCCCACAATCATACAGTTTAGTGAGTAAAGCAAACTTATGTCAAGCAAAGTTTTTGTAATTTGATCGCGCTGAGTGCCTATAAAATAAAGGCTTTGAGGGAAGTGGATGAATTTGTGGGCTTTTGTGGATCTGCCACCCAATTATGGCGATATAATTAATTATTTTAGACTAAAATGCTATTTATCTGTCACAAATTAGCGACACTAGTGTTACCTTCACCCGAATTACGGGTGAGCGATAGTAGGATATAACAGAAAATGTTGACCTTTTAACTGAATGGCTAATTTAGCACCTAAAACAAACAATTCTTGACTGTAAAAACTTAACTGTGAGAATGCTAATATTGATTCTTTTTCAATGCTGCTCAGTAAATATCGATAACCTTGCTCAGTAACGCCGATATGTTCAATAACAACATTATTCGCCTGCTGTTGAGCAAGTTCAATATCTGTTGCTTTAACTAGTAACTGAAAATTCGTGCTATTAACACCATGACAGCGTTCTCGATTAATAATATGCTCAAGGTTTATTTTACCAATTAAGCTCGAGACTTCTGAGTGGCTGTCATCATTTAGCACTGACACTGGCAACCAACTACCCAATTGCAAGAAATCAGCGACTTGCCAACTACTAGGTTGCTGACAGACTTGCGCTGGCGCTCCTACTTGTAATATTTGACCATGGTGCATAACCGCAATTTTATCGGCAAAAGTGAATACTTCGTCTTTATTATGGGTGACAAAAATAGCAGTCATATCCAATCGCTTTAATAGTTGCCTAATTTCAATCATTAGCTCATGGCGTAATCTAGCGTCAATATTTGAAAAAGGTTCATCAAGCAATAATAAACTTGGCTGTGGTGCTAAAGCACGAGCAATAGCAACCCGCTGTTGTTGACCGCCGGATAATTGATGGGGATAACGATCAGCAAAGTCAGTTAGTTCTAATAACTTTAATAGTTCTTCACAACGCGACTTTTGTTCAGCTTTGGTTATTTTTTTCAGACCAAAGCAAATATTTTCACTGACCGTCAGATGTGGAAACAAGGCGTAATCTTGAAATATCATACCTATATTACGCTCTTCCGCTGGCAGCATATTTTCAACACTGATGTTGATAACTTTTTCAGCGCTATTGATAGCAATATTACCGGCACTTTGGCCAATAAAACCCGCTAAGGTATTTAATAGCGTGGTTTTACCACAACCACTTGGCCCAACAAGTCCTAGTATTTCACCTTTTGCCAATGATAAGTCAACTTGCGATAAAATCAGCTTTGATTGCAGTTCAACCGCTAAATTTTCGATGCTAATAAGTGCTTTCACTGGCTGTCCTTTTGGCGATTAAGAAAAATAATAGGCAGTAAGCCAAATAACACGATTAAAATAGCGCCGAGTGCCCCTTGCTCTAATCGCTCATCAGAAATGAGTTGGTATATCTGTGTACTTAAGGTTTCAAAGTTAAATGGCCGTAGCAATAATACCGCCGGTAATTCTTTCATCGCTTCAACAAAAACTAAGAGCCAAGCAACAAGAATAGATGATTTTAATAACGGTAAATGAACACGTAAAAGCGCCGGAAAAGTTTTTACACCTAGACTTGCCGGTGCTAAATCAAGTGAACGAGGAATTTGGCCCAGACCAGCACTGAGCGTACCATTAGCAATCGCTGAAAACCGCACTACAAAGGCAAAAACAATGGCAAAAACTGTACCTGATAATATCAAGCCTGGGGCAGTAAAACCTAGCATTTTGGCTACATTATTAATGCCATGATCGATTGGGCCAAAAGTTGCCAACATCGCCATAGCAAGCACAGTACCAGGAATAGCATAACCAAAACCTGAAATTTGTAGCGGTAACATCCGACCGCGACTTTGATGAAGACGCTGAAACGACGCTAACATCAAGGCTATTAACGTCGCAATAGTGGCACTATAAGCAGCAATTTCTATACTGTTTTTTCCGGTTTCAATTAAGGCCAAAAACTGTTGTTGATCCGCGTAATCAAACGCCATCACAAGTAACAATATCACCGGTAGTAAGAAACCGGCAAAAACTAAAAACCAACAAAATAAACTGGCGACAACTTGCTGCGTAAGAGAAAGTTTTTTGCGTTGATGTTGAGTATTGGGCCGACTTGATTGATGTCGCTGTCCTGCTCGGGCTCGTTGTTCAGCCACAACAACAAACAAAATAAACAGCATCAAAACACTCGCGAGTGCATTGGCAGCGGCAAAATCACTATAGCCTAACCAAGTATCATAAATAGCCGTGGTTAAGGTATTAACGGCAAAATATTGTACGGTAGCAAAATCAGCGAGGGTTTCCATTGTTACTAATGCTAATGACACGGCAATTGCAGGTCGGGCTAATGGTAATGCTATCTGATAAAAACTTTGGCGTTCTGTACAGCCTAATAAGCGGCTTGCGCGTAGTAAATTGCGATCTTGCTGTTCAAAAGCCGTACGTGTCAGCATGTATACATAAGGAAATAGCACTAAAGCTATCACGATGGCACCGCCGCCTATGGTTCGAATATCAAAGAAGTAATAATCATTGGGGGACTGCCAATCAAACCAGGCTCGTAACAAGCGCTGTACGGGGCCGGCATAATCAAATAGATCAGTATATAAGTATGCGACTAAATATGCCGGCATTGCTAAGGGTAGCATTAACAACCAGCGTAGTTGTTTGCCCATCACAATATTAGTTTGACTAATGATTGCGGCGGCAGGAACACCAAAACACAAAGATAACAGCGCAACCAGCAAACCCAACACGACAGTATTGCGGATATATTCAGGTAACACCGTGGCCCACAAATGGCTAAATAAATCGCTCGAAGCATTAAGACTACCCAGCAGCATTACAACGATAGGTAAGATTAATGCAAAAGCAAAAAACCAGCTGAAAAATTTCCAACTGGTATTTTTATTCCCAATGATCACGAAACTAAATCTTAAGAAAAAGTATTATAAATCAAACTGCGCCTTATCTAATAAAATTAACGCCGCTTTACGTTGCTTGGCAATAGTTTCGAGTGACAAATTATCTGCTTTAAACTGCCCCCAAGATTTCACTAATTGTGACGGTTCTACACCTGGACGCACAGGATATTCCATGTTTGTTTCTGCATACATTTTTTGTGCGGATTCTGAAACTAAAAAGTTCATTAAGGCTAAAGCGTTGCCTTGATTAGGGGCATATTTGGCCATCGCCATACCAGAAATATTAACATGAGCACCACGGTTATTTTGATTTGGAAAGTTAATATAAACTGCATCAGCCCAAACTTTTTGCTGCTCATCTTTCAACATATTACCAAAGTAATAACTGTTACCTAACGATACATCACATAAGTTTTGGTGAATGGCTTGTACTTGTGCACGATCACTGCCTTGTGGTTTACGTGCTAAGTTCGCTTTAACTTTTTCCAACCACGTTAGGGTATCTGCCTCGCCATGCTCTGCAATCATAGACGCAACTAACGCGACATTATAAGGATGCTTACCACTGCGAGTACAAATTTTTCCTTGCCACTTTTTATCCGCTAAATCTTCATAGTTAAAATCTATTTTTCCTAAACGTTTAGCAGAATAAATATTACGCACGCGTGTTGTTAACGCATACCAAGTATCGTCTGATGCTCTATATTGCGCAGGAATGGCTGCTGTCATTTCAGTCGAGGTTGCAGCTTGTAAAAGCCCTTTATCGTGCAATTCAATCAAACGGCTAATATCTGTGGTTAATAAAATATCCGCGGGGCTATATTCACCTTCACGAGCTAACCGTTCAGCCATGCCTTTTTTGGCAAAAACCACATTAACTTTAATACCAGTTTCTTTGGTAAACTCATCAAAAAGAGCTTTAACTAAAAACGGCTGACGATACGAATAAACATTAACCTCATCGTTTGCTAAAGCATGAAAACTTGCACCAATAAGGGCGACAAAAACAAGAGTAGAAAACCAGATTTTATTCAACATTAAGTCCGCCTAAACAGTCAGAAAAGAGATTCCTAAATTTGCCGTCAGACTAATGAAGATATTTATGGCTGTCAAGGGTTTTGAGAATTATTCTCATTTAACTTTGATTTCGGCTAGGTTTGAAGATAAATTTGTTAACCTGTTAACATTTCGCTTGTAAAAATGCTTTCGCTGACTCTGAAAGACAACGGTTAGAAATATAATGGCGAACTGAATTATGAGTTATTAGCCAGCCATTGGTTGTTGGTGCTAAACATTCAATATCTTTAAATAGCATTTTATTGTCATTATAAAATGACGATATATGAATACTGTTTTGATTAATTTTTAAGGTAACTTCAGCTTTAGCTACCTTACTTAGCATTTGACGGGCAACCCACCACGACTTTTTGTAACGAGTACTGACCAGTTCTAACACCCCTAGTGAGAAAACAAACCATGCTGCGTAAGGGTTGAGCTCTGAAAACAACACTAGGCCGGCACCAACAACCAGTAGTGCTAAACCTTTACCATATAAACGAACAAAAGTTTGTGCTTGCACGGACTCTTCATAACATTCATTAAAGTGAGATTTATCTAGAATAAATGTAGTTCGATAATCAAGGGGCTGGGTCATATTACAGTCATCATCATTGGAGTGGTCTGCATTTTACCTATATCTCGAGATAATTACTATTTTGTCATCTCAGCAGACAACACTTGACTGGATAACCATTAGTTCAACATCTTATAATCAACTGAGCTTACTTTAATGATAATAGATCAGCTTAAGGCTCAAAGGCTGAATTACCTACATAAAATAAAGAGAGTGAAATGGAGAGTGAAGTAGTTTTTTTGCCACTAGTACCTATGCAAAAAAACAATCAACTTAGCTGTATATAGCGGCATAGTTAATTTAGCCACCTAATTAGAGGTGTTATTATTCACCTCATCAAATTTTTGGTGACATTTTGAATTTATAGGTTTTAATCAAATCAGACAGTCGAATAAGCCACCATTGCCGTCGTTCACATTTGAAATATTAATGATCAGTTTGTCAGATCACTTGTCGTTAGGTAAACCAATGCTAACGTCCGCTTTCGTATCTAAACTGCCTTTTACTGAGGTGAATTTGGTTAAGAAAAATCGTCCGCAAAGTGGCCAGCCTGTGTAAAAACTCATTGTTGTTCGTATAAATTTTAAAATACGTTTTACCGCTTAGTTTGTTTATTTTGGATGTGAGTCGAATTTAAAATAAAAAGATAAAGCTAGAGCCTTATATCGTGGCCTTTATGGCGTTCATTAACCCTTCAACACCCATTATGTTTAACATTCGCTTGAAGTTATAAGCCAGAACATGGAGATTCATTTCGGTTCGGACGTTTTTAAATCGACGAGTGAGTGAATGCGTCATACCCATCCAACATTTAATCGTACCGAACGGATGTTCAACGGTCTGCTTTCTTATCAGCATCAAGTCTGGCCGTTTTTTCATCAACTTATCCATATTATCTATTCTGTCTTGATGCACCCATCGAGATATTTTTCGTGGTGTTGCACTTTTTGTGCATTGTGGCTGCAAGCTACAATGTCGGCAATCTTTGATACGCACTCGGTAATGCATCAAATATAAATCACGCTCTTTTGTTCTGGTTTTACCCGGCATTAATTGACAGTTATTGGGGCAAATATAAACATCGTTGTCTTTATCATAGGTAAATTTCGAACGATTAAAGATGCCTTTTTTATCGCCACCTGAAGTATCACCTTTTGGTACAAGTGGTGTCATACCTGCATCTTGAGTGTCTTTGATATCTTGGCCGCTGAAGTAACCTTTATCTGCGATAACTATTAGGTCTTTTCTTTTTAGTGCGTGTTGCGCTAAAACCGCTGTAGGGCAGAGTTGACCTCGGTCAGTCGTATCAGTAACTTCATGTGCAACGATTAAGTGATGCTTGGTATCAACAGCGCTTTGTATGTTGTAGCTAACAACTCTTGTCATACCCTGCGTTTTCATCAGTCTTGAATCTGGATCCGTGGTGGATATTTGTTTTTCTGGATGCGCTTTAACTTCTTCTTCTAGTGTTTTTAATTCAGCTAGCTTCTGTTTTAAATTATTAATGGTTTCTTGAGTTGCCTTGACCGTTTGGGGGCTATGTTGCTCTTCATCAGCACGGTCTAGTTTTGCTAAATAGTTACTAATATGTTTTTCAACACGTTCAATATGAAAGGCCATTTTCTTTGGGGTGTAATTGTTATCTTTGTTATTGCTGGCTTTAAATTTACTACCATCAATAGCAATCTCACCTTCATCAAACATCTGAAGTTTCCTGCATAGCTCAACGAATGTCCGGCACACATGCTTAATACCCTTAGCATTATTTTTTCTAAAATCAGCAATGGTTTTAAAATCTGGAGCAAGTCGTTCAAGTAGCCACATGAGTACAATATTTCGATTCGCTTCAATTTCTAATCTTCTAGAAGATTGGACTCGATTTAGATATCCATAGAGATAGAATTTTAACATAACCGCAGGGTGATACTTAGGACGGCCAGTAGACTTGGTGATCACCCCCGTAAAACCTAACTCAGCTAAATCCAATGCTTCAATAAACACATCAATGACTCGGACGGTATTTTCAGCATGAACAAAGTCATTGAGAGATTCAGGAAAGAGTGTCGATTGGGCACGATTAGCACCTTTAATAAAACCAGACATTACGCTTACCAATAAAGATTAACTTACTAATAATTATAGTAAATAAGTGCTATATTTGTGAGAAAGGTTAAGACTGATTGATCATAAGTACACGATAGTTATTCGAAAAGGTGATCAAAAGTTTTTCACACAACCTGTGGCAATAGTTAGCGTCCCAAGATGACTTTCCACAGAAAGCTTTGAGGTCAATTACTGTTTTTCAGGTTTAGTTCAGCTTGATATTAAAAAACGTCAGTTCAAGTCTGAGCTACTACACATTATAACTATAACTTATCTCAATTGAGGTTATTCGTTTTAGTGTTTTTATCTTGCGTATCCACTTCTAATGTCGACAATTCGCTATTCGGCGACAATTCTTCTTCTGCTGTCACCTGCGTCTGAGATACCTTGCCTTTACGGTTGGAATTTAGCGAGGTTAAATAAAGCTCTATTTTTTGCTTGGCAACCGCCGTTAAACCTCCCGCTTGTTGCTGCTCTTCAAGTAGTCGTTCAATTTTACCAAAGAGTTTATCGAAATTTTCATCAAGCTGATTTTTGACAAGGTTTGGATTTTCGGTCGTGCTTTTACTGTAATTACCTTGTGTGGTATTTGGGTTTTTGTCCGTATTATTAGCAGCATCAACAGAGCTTGCCTCTTTGGCATTTACCGGTAAATCGCCGAATAAGTTTAACCAGTGATCGGTATTATGCCCCCAGTGCATTAAGCGCTGAAAGTGGCCATCTTGCTTACTATTGCCTTTGACTAAATCAAGTACCGTACAAATAATGGCTACCGGACTCAGTATTAAATCTCTTGCCGCATCCAATATTAACTTTATTTGAAACTTGATACTTTCACGAATGAGTTGCCATCGCCGTTTACTCGCACTAGTCATTTCTCTTCCTTTTTATGATTCATCTTAAGCTTTATTTAACTGAGGCTCTCTTGACATAGTAACGGCTTCAAGAAAATTTAGACAATAAAAAACCGCGTTAAACGCGGTTTTTAAAACAAGCAATGAAGCTAGATTAACCGTTGATAAAATCAACACCTTCTTGAATGTCTGCTTTTAGTGTTGCAAGCATGTCATTTTTGGCTTTTTCTTCAAAAGCACTTAACTCACCGTATGGTAAAATTTCAGCGATACCGTTAACACCTAAACGCACTGGATGAGCAAAAAATGGCGCATCGCCAGCTTCAACTTCCACGTAAGCGTAATCAACAACATCTTCGCCTTGTAAACCTTTAACTAAAGATAAACAAAAACGAGCAGCAGCAGCACCCATTGAAAGCGTTGCAGAGCCGCCACCAGCTTTAGCATTTACCACTTCAGTACCGGCATTTTGAATGCGAGGTGTTAAGGCCGCAACTTCTTCATCAGAGAAAGTAACACCTTCAACTTGCGATAGAAGAGGTAAAATTGTCGTACCTGAATGGCCGCCAATTACTGGAATTTTCACGTCAGCTACATTCAAGCCTTTTAATTCAGCAATAAAAGCTTCAGAGCGAATAACATCAAGTGTTGTTACACCGAAAACACGGTTTTTATCGTAAGTACCGGCTTTTTTGAACACTTCAGCAACAATTGGCACAGTGCCGTTTACTGGGTTAGTAATAATACCCACTAATGCTTTAGGACAGTTAGCAACAATGCCTTCTGCTAAAGTTTTGATAATACCCGCATTAACTGCAAATAAATCAGCACGATCCATACCTGGTTTACGTGGCATGCCCGCAGGAATAATAACAATGTCAGCACCAGTAAGTGCGCCAGCTAAATCGTCAGCACCAAAACCAGCAACGTTTACTGCTGTAGGGATGTGTGATAAATCAACGGCAACACCTGGAACTACTGGTGCAACGTCATATAAAGATAACTCAGAACCTGCAGGTAATTGAGTTTTTAATAGTAAAGATAACGCTTGACCGATTCCGCCAGCAGCGCCTAGCACAGCAACTTTCATTTGATGTCTCCGAAATTTGAGTAATTACGTAATAATTTGTCGGCCAAAAGATATAGCATAAGTGGCCAAAAAACAATGATTATTAACCTGTATTGGCTTATAAGGATAACGTATAATAAAAATTGTGAAATAATACTTAGGTATTACAAATCAACAATAGTCGATAAAAATAGCCATTAAACAGCGAACTTATTATGAGCGGACAAAAAAAACAAGAAGCTTTAGTACAAGCATTCAAAGATTTATTAAAACAAGAGCAATTTAGCTCGCAAGGTGACATTGCAGATGCACTAAAGTCGCAAGGTTTTGATAATATTAGTCAGTCAAAAGTATCGCGTATGCTCAGTAAATTTGGTGCCGTGCGTACACGTAATGCTCGCCAAGAAATGGTTTATTGTTTGCCTGCAGAGCTAGGTATGCCAACGGCTAAAAGCCCATTAAAACAGCTGGTTCTCGATATCGAGCATAACGATGTAATGATTATTATTAGAACCAGTCCCGGCGCGGCGCAGTTAATTGCTCGCTTACTCGATAGTGTCAGTAAAAGTGATGGCGTACTTGGTACGATTGCCGGTGATGACACTATTTTTATAGCCCCTACCGACGTCAAAGAAATAAAGCAAACCATTGCTAAGCTTGAAGCGCTCTTTCTAAAAAACTTAAGCTAACCCAAATAACTTATTAAGACACTGAAGGTTTAAACCAACCATGTTCAGTGTTACATCTGTTTTAAGGGATAATCCCCCCTATTAAAAAGATGCATCTTGAGCATGATTCGCTCAGACGTCCTGAAACGCACATCTTGAGGGGCTATGGAAATATAGCGTTAATAGCAACACCTCACTACTCACCAAGCTTCGCTAAAACATTTAAGCTCGGGACAAAAAATGCGGCACCGGTTTCTGCTTGCGTATATTTAAGCATATGGTCACTGTGTCCGTGGGCATCGCCGGTGATCATACTTTTAAGCATCAGTTCAAAAGGTTCAGGTGAGTGACAATAAGAGACAAAGAACAGCCCCTGTAGCTTCATATCACCATAAGGCATACTCTGGCGTAATATTTCAAGGCTATTACCTTCACTATCTTTTAAGTTAACGCGTTTAATATGTGAAGTGGGGGCTTTATTCTCTTCAGAATACTCTTCATTATTAACTTTAGTACGTGAGAAAATATCTTCTTGGTCTTTGACTTCTAAAGAATTCCATAAATTTAAATTATGTCGATAGCGTTGAATATGTAAATAACTACCGGCAGAAAATTCAGGATCTTCTTGTTCATTAATCAAGGCAACTCGACGGCGATGATGGCCTTGTGGATTTTCAGTACCGTCAACAAATCCAGTGAGATCACGGCCATCTAAAAACCGAAATGATCTTACTTGCTCAACCAATTCAACACTATCAGCTAATAACTGACAAACTTTTGTTGCTACAATGTGATTAACATCCGCTCTATCACCACGAATTTCGATATACAGATCATAATTATTGGCCGGAGCAGTACAATCCTCGACAGCCATTTCTGGAAACTGTCTTAAGTATTTAGGGCGAGCTTCGGGGTATAGCTCATCCCAAAAATTAGTACCTATAGCAATAACCCCGGCTAAATTAGCTTCAGAAAAACGATCAGCGTATTTATCAAATAAAGCGGGCAAACGGGATAATGCTTTACGTAAAAATAAATTTTTATCGTCGAAGGCATTAAATAATAAATAATATCCGTGAAGACTAGGCTCCGCACATACACCAAACTGTTCTCTGGCCATTTCACAATCCGCTTATAAACATATTAACTAATGCGTTAATTTTACACATTTTATTGCTAATGGCAGTAAAATTTAATAAATATTTAATCTGCCTTAATCTACTACACATAGTTAAGGTTAATATTGCTATGCAAAAATATAAAAAGCCTGTACAAATTAAAGCACAGGCTCTATAACTTTCGATATCAATGAACTACTTAGCCACGAGTAAACTCAGGATAAGCTTCCATACCACAATCTGATTTATCAACACCTTCATACTCTTCTTCGTCCGTTACTCTGATGCCAATTAATTTTTTCAAAATAAACCATACCGCTAAACTCGTAAAGAAGACCCAAACAAAAATTGTCGCCGCACCGATCAACTGTCCACTTAATGTAGAAGCACTATTGGTGACGGGTACTAATAACAAACCAAGTAGACCGACCACACCATGTACAGAAATAGCACCAACAGGATCATCGATTTTTAACTTATCTAAACTGATGATTGAGAAAACAACTACGATACCAGCGATAGCACCAAACAATGTCGCTTGTAACGGTGTCGGGGTTGATGGCTCAGCCGTTATCACAACTAAACCTGCTAATGCGCCATTGAGAGCCATGGTTAAATCTGCTTTTTTAAATAAGACTTTCGCTAAGATTAATGCTGCTACTGCGCCTGCAGCTGCAGATGCATTGGTATTTAGAAATACCATAGCAACCGAATGTGAACTAGCGATATCGCCCAGCTTCAATACCGAGCCACCATTGAAGCCAAACCAACCCATCCACAAAATAAAGGTACCTAAAGTCGCCATAGGTAAATTAGAGCCCGGAATCGCATTGATGTGACCATCAGCACTGTATTTGCCTTTACGTGCCCCTAACAATAAGACACCTGCTAATGCCGCGGCTGCACCCGCCATATGAACAATACCAGAGCCAGCAAAGTCTGAAAAACCTAGTTCAGATAAGGTATATAAACCAAACACGGCGTTACCACCCCAAGTCCAACTACCTTCCATGGGATAAATAACAGCAGTTAACACAACCGCAAAGGCTAAAAATGCCCATAATTTCATCCGCTCAGCTACCGCACCCGAAACAATTGACATAGCCGTGGCAACAAAAACAACTTGGAAAAAGAAATCTGATGCCGCTGAATATATTGCCGCACCTGTAAAGCCATCTTCTCGCGTAGAAAATTCAGCTAACACCTTAGCAGGGTCAACCGTCTCAATGCCCGACAAGAAAATACCACCACCGTACATAATGTCGTAACCAACAAATAAATACATCATGCAAGCAATCGCATATAAGGCGACATTTTTAGTTAAAATTTCGGTGGTGTTTTTAGCACGAACTAGGCCCGCTTCTAACATCGAAAAACCTGCCGCCATCCACATCACTAAGGCACCACAAATTAAAAAGTAGAAGGTGTCCATCGCATACTGAAGTTGAAAAATATTTTGTTCCATGATGAGCTCCTATAGCGCTTCTGCGTCTTGTTCACCAGTACGAATTCGCACCGCTTGTTCAAGGTCATAAACAAATATTTTGCCATCACCAATTTTTCCTGTGTGTGCTGACTCTGCAATAGCTTCCACTAAGCGCTGCACCACATCATCATTTACTGCAATTTCAAGTTTTACTTTTGGTAAAAAGTCCACTTGATATTCCGCACCACGATAGAGTTCTGTATGCCCTTTTTGACGGCCAAAACCTTTAACTTCGCTCACCGTTAATCCTTCAACACCGATTTCAGAGATCGCTTCTCTGACATTATCAAGTTTGAATGGCTTTATTATCGCATTGACTAGTTTCATTTTACTTTCCCTTATTTTTCGTTAGTAAATACTTATCAAGCACCATGCCAAATAAATATTACATAAAAAACAACAAGATAGATGATTGATGCTGAGGTACCTCGCACCATGACAGTGCGAAGACAAGTGATTTGCAAGCTACTGGTGCATTTAAAAATGTCTAAAATTGACTTAATTTATTAAAGAAGCCAGCCTGGTTTAAATCACTTGATTTGACTCAATCAGCCACTATAGATAAATAAATCATCAAAAGTGATGAAAGGTGGGATGAACATATTATCTTGTAGACTTATACCAATTTGATTAAATTTCTTCCCAATTCAGAGCTCGAGTTTAAAAGGTTTACATACTGCGTTATTGATTTTGACAAGGTTCTCACAGGGATGTGAGTCATTAGAACAACGCCGGAGCAGTTGTCGAGAATAACCCATATCTTCAATCAATGCCTTGCATGGTGTAGGTACTTAGGTTCAGTCTGGAACTATGAAACTGTGCCGCTAAGCCTTTTAATTCTCGCAGAGTGGTAAAGAACTTAATCAATTTGGTATTATTAAATACAGAAAAATCAAAAGATAACTTATGCTAAGAAATACAACTGAATTAAAAATTAGCACAGATGTATTTCTTATAATTGGGTATTAAGCTGATAGCGTTACAAAAAATAAATAAAAATGATGCTGTTAGGCTACTGTAAACTACGCTTTAGGGTGATTATTCTATTGCTGTATCGACATCATTAATAAAAACTAGGATAAATCGTACCTAACCATATCAAAAGCCAACAACGATTAATAAATCATGGCGGCGCCAGGATTTAAAATAGACAAAATGCTCAAACGTTCAAGATCACAAAAATTATTCGCGCCTTTAAGCATATTCTGATCAATAGGTAATTGTTGCAGTGTATCTTCAGTTAATAACAACTCAATAGCATGTGAGCTACAATCGTATTGACTCAACATGATTCGTTTCGCGAGATACAATAACTTGCTTTCGTCACTGCTATAGGTGAAATCATTATCATCTTGATTACGAATAGGCTCGATAATGCTAAATGGCAATTGCCATTGTTTTAGCAGCTCAGCACTACATGCACCATAGGTAAAACCAAGGCTTGCTACTTGTTTTTCCCAAGGTAATTCTGTTGAAGAAAAACTGTTCGCTACAAGCATTTGCTCTGGAGACACCTGATGAACAACAAGTTCTCCCAAATTGTGTAGTAAGCCTAAAATAAATAAACGTTCGGAATTTGCTATATTAAGCCTCGCGCCAAGGTATTTTACAATTAGCGCACAATCAACACTTTTACACCAGAAATCATCTAGATAGTCCTGTTTAGCGTCTATTCCTTTAAAAGCTTTGTTAGTAAAAAAAGTAATCACTAAATTGTAAACTTCAGTAATGCCTAACACTAGTACAGCTTTAGAAATGGTATCAATTTTACCAGAATAATTAAAAAAGGAACTATTCGCTAATTTTAAAATGGTTCCCGCCAATGCCGGATCCAATAATATCACATCGGCAATATCATCAATTGTAGAGCTTTCATCATCAATCAACTCCTTAATACGAATAAAAGAATCCGAGAGGACAAACATCTCACTGGCTCGTTCTGCATAATCATTAACATTCATTATCATCATTCCCAAATAAACCTGCCATATATTCCTTTACGGCACCTTAAACTTAGTAGGCAATAGCTAAACTATCTCAAAAAGCTGATGGTACATATAGCTCGTTAAGATGAGATAGCTTATAGAAATATGCCTTGTTTTGCTCTATCGAACTTAAGACCAAATTAAACCTATAAATAATAAATTCAGTTTAACCTATTTACGTTAGTTATCCTTTAAAACAATCAATTTACCTGCAAACTTACATGATAAGAAGTAAACTTACGCAAATTGATCACACCCGCATCAAAAATCAAATACTGCCCTTTTATGCCAACTAATGTCCCTGAAACTTCCGGTGTTTTATCAAAATTAAATGATGATATTTTTGTTAAATATTGCTGAACAGGGAAGTGTAAATCTATCACATCTTCATTCAGTTCAGTGACAGCATCAACGCCATATTTTAAACTAACACTTGCCAATTTTTCAGCGATTTTAGGTTTTAGCTCCTCGGCAATAGCTTTTAAGTCTAGCGCCTCAGCACTGCCCTTAAGCATAGCTCGCCAATTAGTTTTATCGGCTATATATTCAGCCAATGCTATTTCAACAAGGCCGGATTGTAAGCGAGTGCTTACTTTAAATATAGCTAAAGCCTGTGTTGCCCCTTGATCGATCCAGCGCGTGGGTATTTGGGTGTGGCGTGTAATACCCACTTTTAAGCCTGAAGTATTGGCTAAATAAACATAATGCGGGATCATGCAATTACTTTCCCCCCACTGCGGCTCTCGACAAGTTCCTTGCTCAAAATGGCAAGTTTCTGGCTTCATAATGCACATATCACATTGCGCTAATTTTTGCATACAAGGGTAACAATATCCTTGAGAATAGCTTTTTTTAGTTTTTCTACCACAATGCTGGCAATCAATATGACCGCTATATTGCAGTGTTAGGTGCTTACCGATCAGTGAATTCAACTCAACTTCTTGCTCACCAACCACCATACGGTAGTTTACCGTACCATCTAAGGATAAATCTGCACGCATTTTTCGCAGAGCACCTGTTTCTATTTGCAACATATATCAACCTATTATTTTTTCAGTCGCTAATAATATAAAAATCACCTACTAGCAGCTAGCACTAATTCATTTTTAGCTCGAATATCAGCAAAAAACTTGCGATGATACCTAGATATCTCACTGATCGGACTTTATTTATCTTATATGTGGTACGTCTATTTCCTTCGTTGCGCTGATAATAGCCTTTATGCCGGTATTACCACCTGCCTTGAGCGTCGTTTAGCTGAACATAACAGCTGCAATAAAAAAGCGGCAAAATATACACGTGTGCGCCGTCCGGTAAAACTCGCCTATGCTGAGCCGCAACATGATCGACAGCAAGCAAGCCGCCGTGAATATCAACTTAAGCAACTCAATAAGCGTAACAAGGAACAATTAGTTGAAAGTTACCAACTTGCCAACAAGTAAAATAATATACAGCTGTTCGCCTAAACCCCTTGTTTTTACTGGTCTGCTTTGTAAACAAAAGCTCAATAAACTTCGATTTTAATTAGCCATACTGATAGAATAGCGCCGATTTTCGTAGCTTAAAGTGATGACACATATTCATGTTTTTAGAAAACTATTGCCATATTTCAGATGAAAAAATTACTTTCACACGTCAACAGGCGAGTGATTTTGCAAAGCAAATTGCCGATGATTTTAATCCTTTACATAACATCGATGCTAAACGTTTCTGTGTTCCTGGAGACTTATTGTTTGCACTAATTCTAGAACGTGCCGGTTTACATCAAGAAATGAGTTTTAAATTTTCAGGTATGGTAACTGATGCAACAACGCTAAATATTCCAACAGAAATAACAACAACAGCGAGTATTATTGACGATAAAGCAAAAGAATATTTAAATATGTCTGTTGCCGGCCATAGCACAAAAAACAGTAAAGCAATTGAGTCTTTAACACGTGCCTATGTCGAGTTTTCAGGTCATACTTTTCCTCATATTCTGGTCGAATTAATGAAAGAAAATAAAGTCATGATCAATCCAGCTCGCCCGATGATCATGTATGAAAGTATGTCAATTCAACTTGAGCAACTTGATTTTCAAGACATCACCTTACGCTTGTCTTCAACCACTTTAGCGCAAGAAGGTAAACGTGGTAATGCCTGCTTATCTTTTGATTTGGTTTCGCAAGGAATAGTGATCGGACACGGTAAAAAGTTCATGCTATTAAGTGGCTTACGAGACTATTGTCAAGAAACCATTGACAACATCGTGACCGAATATAACCAGACTAAAGCTCGTTACATTACCGAGAAAACACAATCTGCATAACCTATATAATACCAAGTCTATTAAGTTTGTTCCCACTCAGAAACTTAGTAAAATTGGTATAACTTAGCTTAGGGTAATAACAATCACTAGGAATTACCCTAAGTAGCCAACCACGACTAATTACGCAATTTTTTTCCGAACCAGTGTAAGGCTTGATCAGCTTTCACAGCAGCTTGACGAAAATATTTCTGACTTTTCTTCAGCCAGACTTTCGCCCAGTCATACTCTAAACTTAGCAAGGCTAAGCCAAGGGGGATAAATATTACCGCCGGCCCGGGCAGTAAGATAAAGACTATGCCAATCAATAAGCACGCAAAGCCTAAAGCAGTGCGTGTGGTACGCTTTAGCCTTTTGAACATATTTGTTTGCATAATTTTCCTTCACTAATTTTATTGCTGTAAACAATAATTTGCAAAACTCATTCCAAAGATAATTATCTTTATTTATCAACAAACTAATTTTAACTTCCCTTAAATACCGATAACTAAGTGGTGTAAAAGACAAAATAATAGTGAAGATGGCAAAGCCGTTCAGTAACTTTTTTCAAACTCTGTTTGTTGGCGTCGCTTATCTTCAACGCATGCTGAAAACTGCGACATTGATTTCGGCTGACGACAGCCCTTATTTACTTGATAAAATTTCAGCCAAGCTTGTAGTTTTTCACCTTGATATTTAGATCGCACCACCACGGGGCTGTTGCTAGCAAAGGGCACCAAGGCTTTAAGGGGAGCAATTTTTTTGTTATTTGCGCCGCCAACACTAATAATTTTTTTCTGATCCGTATGCTTTAGTTTTACTCGTTGCTTTTTTTTGGTTTTAGACGTAAGTTTGCCATTTTCACATTGCCACCAATTGTTGCGCGCTTTAGCTTCTTGAGTTGCTAAACTTTTACTACGTTTATTTGAGTTAGCTTGACGTTGTTGTGCCTGAATACTATCAAGTTTTTTACGATAGCTTTGGCAGTGTTTTTTGCCTGCTAGCGCCTCAAAAGAACTTAACAGCATGATTAATAGCAAACTAAAAATTATTACCTGTTTCATATTGCTTCAGCCAGAGAATTCCATTTCCATAACAAAAGTGTAGTCAAGTTTAAGTAGTTTTCGACTCTATAAGAGAGATAAAAGTCACTATAACCACACGCTCATAGCCATGCCAAAATAAAATCATAAATATTAAAAATCCTTTACTGAGCTTTAGCATAACTCAACAACCGCAACTATAATAACAGCAATCAAAACTCATTCTATGATTGACAACTAAATTAAACCACAATGAAAAGAGGAACATGGATGTTTCAAATAACAATTAGCCACATACTTTACAGTAGCTTTCTGCTACTGATATCAACTTGCACTGGTGCGCAGCCAGTCACTGAGCAGATCGCTTTCCAATCAAAGCCAAAATTACAACTGGCAACTACATATCAAAAAAATACCGTTATTGCTGATTATTGGGTAAGTGAAAAATTAGATGGTGTTCGAGGGTACTGGACCGGACAACAACTATTAACCCGTAATGGTAATGTCTTATCACCACCGCCATGGTTCATTGAAAACTGGCCAACAATAGCCATGGATGGTGAATTATGGAGTAACCGTGGACAATTTGAAGCAATCAGTAGCTGTATTCGACGTAAGTATACTGATGGGCAATGTTGGAAAAACCTTAAGCTGATGGTTTTCGATCTACCTCATCAAGCGAATAACTTCAGTAATCGCCTTAAAACTATGAGGAAATTACTGAACAAAACAAATTCTCCCTATCTAGCAATAGTGTCACAATTTAAGGTGGTAGATCATATTCAATTATATGCACTTTTGGATAAAATAGTTGCTGAGAACGGTGAAGGGTTGATGCTACATCTTGCTACCGCTAATTATCAAAGTGGCCGAAGTAAAAACTTATTAAAACTCAAAAAGTATCAAGATGCGGAAGCTAAGGTTATTGCACATCTCGCTGGTAAAGGAAAATATCGAGGCTTGTTAGGAGCAATTAAGGTAGAAACTCCAGAAGGTATTATATTTAAAATCGGCAGTGGTTTTTCCGATCAACAGCGCCATCACCCTCCGAAAATTGGCAGCATCATAACCTATAAATATGTTGGTAAAACGCAACGAGGTGTGCCAAGATTCGCCAGCTTTCTTCGAATTAAAAACCAACATTAGTCGCACACCTTAAGGCGTAAAATTTTATGGAATTACATTTATGGTTATCTCTAGTCGTTATTTGTATTCTTGGGGCACTATCTCCTGGTCCTAGCCTCGCCTTAGTCATTAAAAACACCTTAAATGGTGGCGTGCAGCAAGGCTATGCTACAGCAATTAGCCATGGACTAGGCGTAGCACTTTATGCTGCAATCACGGCCACAGGTATTGGTTTGTTGATAGTGCAATCGCCGCTGCTATTCACCGCAATAAAATACGCTGGTGCGGCATTTCTTTTATATTTAGGTATAAAATCTTTAATGAGCAAGCAAAAAAGCATGCAATTTTCTCAGCAAGCAACTGCGCTAGATCCATCAATAAACGGTTGGCGTGATGGCTTTTTAATTGCATTTCTCAATCCTAAACTTGCTATTTTCTTTCTGGCACTATTTAGTCAATTTGTTGAGCCTAATGCCGGATGGCAGCAAAAAGGCATCATGACAGCAACAGTCGGGATCATTGATATGTTGTGGTATGTCATTATAGCTTTTACCATCTCACGTGGACCTATTTTAGATAAATTAAAAGCTAATAGTCATATTGTTGATAAAGTCACCGGAAGTTTTTTGATTTTATTAGCTGCGCGCGTAGTGTGGACTTAAGGCTAAAATTTCGAACTAATTAGCCGGAGTAAGGAATAAGGACATTTTATTACTTACTCCGGTATCGAACAAACCTCATTAATAATCAATACATTAAGAACTAACTTCAGGTTTATAAATAAAATATAGGCACTTTAAACCCTTGCCTTGATGAGCTTCTTTGAATACTTCAGGTGTCTTAACTTGATATTGAAAGACACAATCAGGGCATTCTTTTGCCACTTCTGCCATAAGAAAGTCTTCATTCAAGTCAGGAGAGTTTAAGCACAATAAAACATCGCCATTCTCTGACATCAGCTCAGGTAAGCGACGAATGATCTTTTTATAGTCTCTTTCAATATCAACGCTACCTTTTTGAAAAGACGGCGGATCAGAGACCAATAACTGATAGGGGCCATGTTTTTTCAAGCGTCCGTAAGACTTAAAAATATCGACACCTTCAAAGATAACTTTCGATAAATCTTGATTGTTTAAGCGATGATTTTCTCGACCTTTTGCTAACGAGCTTTTGCTCATATCAATATTAACGACTTTACTGGCATTACCGGCTAATGCCGCAACAGAAAAAGCACAGGTATAAGAAAATAGATTTAACACCTGCTTATTTTCACTATGGCTTTTAACCCATTCTCGGCCATTGCGCATATCTAAAAACAGACCGGAGTTTTGCGCTTTACCTAAACTGATCTGATATTTTAAACCGTGCTCTAGCGCAGATAAGTGAGTGACCTCTTCGCCCCAAAGTAATTCACAAGGGGCAAATTTACGGCAGCGATATTGCACCTGAATTGATTGGCATTTATCGGTCAATGTCCGTAATTGTTCGACTAACGCTGACAACCAACTTGCTTCAACCTCTTGGTATAAACTAATCAAAATAACCGGCTCTAACCAATCAATATTGACGTGAGATAAATTAGCATAAGCATGACCACGGCCATGAAATAGTCGTTGGCTTTCTTGAAAGTCATTTGTTTGAATAAACTCAATCATTATATTAAACCAATTTAGCTTGAAAAAATAAGGCCGGATAATAACAAATTATTCGGCCTTATGGGTTATCTAAAGTTTTTAATTAACAGCAAATAATATTATTTGCTGTCTGTTAAAAACCAAAAATATTATAAGCAAAGAACTTTTGTGCAACCGTATTAATGAAAATCCCAAATATAATCACCGGAATAAAAGTACCTAAGGAAAAATTAATATATTTTTCGACCCAAGAGCCTTTATAGGCATCATTCCCTATTGCTAGCTCTTCAGATAACTGCAGTTTCTTCCAACGATAACTGACAAATACACATAATAAGAAACCATTCAACGGTAAAATAGTGTCATAAAAAACATCAACTATTACGTCAAAGAAAGCTTTATTCTGTCCTGCATAATTCATAAAATCACTAAAAAAATCAACCATCCCATACGAGACTAATGCAAAAATTGTTAATATCCCTGCACTCATCAGCAGAGTTGTTAATGCTTTCTTACGACTTTGGCATTTTTCAAAAACCAAATAAGAAACAGGAACTTCAATAATAGATACTAATGATGTTATCGCAGCAAAGAACACTAATAAAAAGAATGAAACAGCTAATGCACTGGCGCCAAAATAGCCCAAAGATACTTGTAACGCTAAAAATATTTTCGGGAGAAAGGTGAAAATTAATGCTACGCCACTATTACTAAGTTCATCAGGGTTAATATTGGGATCAAAGGAAAAAATAGCGGGTAGGATCATCAAACCAGCAGTAAAAGCTACGGCAGTATCGGTAAGAGCAACAAATTTAGCAGAACCAACGATATCTGTTTTTTTATCAATATATGAGCCATAAGTGATCAAGATCCCCATGCCTAAAGATAATGAAAAAAATGCCTGAGATAAGGCTCCATTTATAATTGAGGGAGTTAACTTGGATAGATCTGGGATCAGAAAAAACTTTACTCCCGCCATGGCATTTTCAAGTGTTAAGACATAAATCACCATCAAAATAAGCATGATAAACAATGCCGGCATTAAAATTTTCGCCGCCTTTTCTATACCTTCTTTAACACCAGCCACTAAAATAAAATAAACCATTGCCGAAACAACAATTAAAGAGGCAAATAAATATTCATTTTTTACAAATTGTGTAAAGTAGTCACCATTCGCCAATAAATCTAAGTTTCCCGAGACAATTAAAACGATATAACCCAGTATCCATACGGTTATAACGGTATAAAATACGGCAATCATAAAAGGGGTCAACACGCCAAGAAAGCCTGCAGCTCCCCACGCACGACTTCCACCACTTAAGGTTTTATATGCACCAACAGGTTCTTTTTCTGTTTTCCGTCCAACCGCCATTTCGGCAATCATCACAGGTAAACAAATAAAAAAAACAAAAAGAGCATACATTAATAAAAATGCACCACCACCATTCTTGGCTGCATTTACCGGAAAGCCAACCAAATTGCCAATACCGACTGCTGAACCCGCTGCAGCTAAAATAAACCCTAAACGGGAACTAAAATGCTCTCTCTCTGTACTCATAAACATCCTTCGAAATAATTTTGTAGGGCTAATAATTATAATTGTTACTACACAGTGCCCATTTTTATTGAGATAATATAATTTATTCAACCAACCGATGCTAGCAGGCTTCGTTAATAATGTCTTGTTTTGAAAGTCAGCAACAACCAACAAAGTGTATAATATTTATTGCACTTGCCAAGCAACACTAACCATAAAATTTTGCATTCATAATATTGAGAATATTTTCAGTTTCTATTGTGGCAAAATTTGCTGCATCTTCTAGGTCATCTTTTGATATATGTAATGACTGACATAGTGCTGCATCAACATTATCATCATAGTTAAATGTCTCGGGGTGACATTCAACCAATGCTAATCGTGAGGCAAGGTACAAAACTTTCACATCTTTATTAATTTCAATGTTTTGAGCATTATTGTAATGGCGAATAGGTAAGATTATTTTTTCTGGAATTTGCCAGATTTTCAGCAGCTCTGCTGAAACCTCAGTGTAAGTAAAACCGAGCACCTGTTGCTGTAGTTGCCAAGGTAGGATATTAACATTGTACGCCTCACATTTTTTTGCCAACTCAGGAGAGATTTTTGCAACAATTAATTCACCAAAATTTTGTAATAAGCCAGCAACAAATAAGCGCTCAATATCTCGAATGCCGGCAGTAATGGCTAAATTTTTCGTTGCCAAACCACAAAATACACTCATACGCCAAAACCTTTTCAAATCTATCGACTGACTTGAAAAGTGTTTGAATGCTGTTGCCGCAACATCCACCAACATCATGTTGTAAATGGCTTGTGTGCCAATAATAGTAATCGCACGTGAAATAGTACCAATTTCACCTGAAAAGCTATAAATAGCACTATTAGCCATTTGCAATAAGCGCGAGGCCATCGATGGATCAACACTGATAACATTGGCAAAATCTTCAATAGTGGAGTCATCCTCCTCCATTAGCGCTTTCACTTTAAAACAGGCATCAGGTAGCGCAAAAGAGCCATTCGCTTGCATGGCATATTCAAGAGCATTCATCAGTTGCACTATCCTTATATAGATTTCATGTAAAATTCACGCTACTTAAAATTATTGTGCGAAAGTAACAGCAAAAAAATCGCCATCATGCCATTGAGGACGCTCAACTTGATTAGCGATTTCTAAACCTATCATCATATTAACCAATGCAAAGCTTGCTGCGGCCTGATAGTTAATGGGTAAGGTAATTTCATCACTGTGTTGATGATAGTGATTTTTTAAGAAGTCACCAAACACCGCACCACCATCAATACTCTCATCAGTTGATTTAAAGCCGGTCATTAAAAAGACCGATGGAATACCAGCTTTAACAAAGCTGTAGTGATCACTACGGGTAAAAAGTGCTTGTTCCGGCATGGGATCTTCACTGAGTTCGATGTTAATTTTATTTGCCGCTGTGGCAACAATTTTTCCCATGGTTGAATGCGTTGAACCAAACGCTATAACATCCGCAAATGGATAAAGAATTAATGGCATATCTAAATTAACATTTGCCACTAATTGCATGACCGGTATGGTTGGATTATTAGCAAAGTAACTTGAGCCCAACAAGCCTTTTTCCTCGCCGGTCACCACAACAAATAGCACAGAACGTTTAGGTTTTATTGGCATTTCGGCTAATAGACGTGCTGTTTCGAGTAAAATAGCAACACCTGAAGCATTGTCTAGCGCGCCATTATTAATAGTATCGTCATCGCCAGCATCTGAACTTATGCCTATGTGATCAAGATGGGCACTAAAAACAACATATTCATTTTTCAGCTGCTGATCACTACCTTCAACCGCAGCAATAATATTCGGACTCGTGATTTCTTCATAACGAGAGCGGTTTTTCAGGGTAACTTTGTACGGTAAAGCAAAACCTTTAATCGCATTATTATTGGTATCTGCGCTATAAATATCTTCTAACGTTCTTACTGCACCAGTAAATAAAGCTTTTGCAGCAGTTTGATGAAGATAGGCACCTGCCAATATTTCCGGCTGCGTACCAAACGGCACATTGTCTTTCGTCAGCCAACTCAAACGTGGTGTTTGGGCATATTGTGCTGATTTTTCAAAACTACGTACTTTTTCCCGCTTAGGCGTATGTAGCGTGATAAAACCTATCGCACCATGTTCTGCAGCGTGACGGCTCTTTTCTGCACTTGCACCAATATGCGCGCCTTCTTCTGACGGTAAGTCATCAGGCCTACCGGTTAAAGCCACAACAATTTTACCTTTAACATCAATATTGTCATAATCATTGTAGCCAAACTCTGGCGATACGACCCCGTAGCCAACAAATACGGTTGAAGCCGTAATAGCGCTATCATTTTGTAAACTCGAACCAGAAGTCAAAAACTCTGTTGCATGCTCAAGTTCGATATCACCTTTTAAACCATGAATAATAGCGCGAGCAGAGCCATCAATAAGGTAACTTTTACGAAAGCGTACTTGCTGTTCAAAACCACGCTCCTGACCCACAATGCTTGTACCCTTTGGCGTTAAACCCAGTTGTTTAAAGTAAGATTTCACATAGTTAGCCGCTATTTGATAGCCATGACTACCAGTATCTCGGCCCTGCAAGGTGTCATCAGCAAGAAATTCAACATGTGCTTTTATGTTATCGGCATTAACTTGATGAGGCACTTCTTCATTGGCCACTTGTGTCACTGGCGCTGGAGATTTATTGCAAGCCAATAGCGCTATAGCCAATAGGCCTATTAAACTAACTGTGCTGTTTTTTTTCGACGGGATTATATACTTCATAGTTTCTCGTTAACTTATGCTCATTGATGCTTGAATTACTCGCAAATGGCGTATCCAGGAGTCATTGAGTATTATTATTTATTTTTATAAGCAAGTGCTAGCCTTTGATATCACTCAATGGCAATAGCCAGAAAGTATTAAAACACTATATCGAGTGTTATCTGAAAAAACTAGCACTGGGTAGAAAAAGCAAATTAGGCTATCTACAGATAGTGTTGTTATAACTTTGCATTGCGCTATTTTCAATCAAAAATGGGGACACCAGAGTGTCGTTTAACATGTTCAGTAACGATGTAAGTATGTGTTTGGGAAACACCAGATAACTCCACAATTGCACCTAATAATGCACGATATGCTGCCATGTCTTCGAAGCATACCTTCACTAAGTAATCAAAGCCTCCTGCAACCATATGACATTCTGCGACCTCTTTAATTTCAATAACTTCACTACGAAACTTATTGAAAATATCAGCGGTAGTGCGATCAAGCGTCACTTGAATAAATGCTGTCATACCGTACTTTAATTTACTGGCATTTAAAAAAGCCCCATAAGATTCAATATACCCTTCATGCTCGAGACGTTTTACTCGCTCTAAACAAGGACTAGCACTTAAATTAACACGCTGTGCTAAAGTACTATTTGAAATGCGACCATTTTTTTGTAAAACATCTAAAATAGTTAAATCAATACGATCTAAGACCTTGGGTTTGCTACTTGTCATCTGTCAGTCAGCTTTAAAGTTAATGGCTTTATTAGCGGAATAAATTACCGCAAAAAATCTCGAAACGCCAACATATTCGTTAGCCGATTTCAGTCAGAAAACCTTGAGCATTATTAATTTTTCAAAGCTGTGATTTTTTAGGTTTACCGATGACTAATAGCATTGTATCGAAAGAAGTGACCACTTAAGGCTATATGAGTGAGATTATACCAAGTCTAATAGGTTTGGTATTAAGAAGTGCCTAAAACTTAAAGTCATGACTATCTTTTGACGCCTGCTCTGAGCAAGCAAAAAGAAAATAACTTATCTGTCAACATTTGCTCAGTAAAAAGCATTCAATATCATCCGCAGGTAAAGGCTTAAAGTAGTAAAAACCTTGACCATAAATACAACCCATTTTTCTTAAGAGTTCCGCATCGGCAACATTCTCAATGCCTTCGCCTATTGTGGCCATATTTAAGTTAGCGGCTAAATCAATAATGGTTTTAATTATTGCTTGATGGTTGCCACGTTCATGAACATTTTCAATAAAAGAACGATCAATTTTTAACACATCCATGGGAAAGCGATGTAAATAGCTTAAACTCGAATAACCGGTGCCAAAGTCATCAAGTAATATTTTTACGCCCATTTTTTTCAAGGCATACATATTTTTCAATACCAGATCATTATTTTCTAATAACGCACGCTCAGTCAACTCAACACGTACTTGGTGCGGTTTTACACCTGTTTTATCAATAATAGCTTGGATATCTTGCGGTAAACTAACACTAAAAAAGTGATTACAATAAAAATTGCAACTCACATAAAGGTGCTCTAAACCGAGGCGTTGCTGCCAAAGCTTAAGCTGTCGACATGATTTTTCTAAGATTTGTAGATCAATCTCCATCACTAAATTAGTTTCTTCTGCCAATGGAATGAAATCATTAGGGAAAACAAAACCACGCTTTTCACTCGGCCACCTTGCCAAGGCTTCAAAACCAATAATTTTACCGTCAGTCATTTGAACTATTGGCTGAAAATAAGGCACAAACTCTTGATTAGCAATAGCTTCTCGAATATCCACTTCTAACGATAAAGCATTTTGCACTTTTTTATGCATACTCGAGTCAAAAACTTCGTAGCGTCCTTTACCTTTATCTTTCGCGTGGTACATGGCGATATCGGCATCTCTGAGCATATTATCAGCACTACCATAACGCTCATTATTAAATAACACGCCGATACTGGTGCCAATAAATACCGACTGGTTTTCAATATTAAAAGGGGCAGATAATAACTCAGTTATTCTGTTAGCAATATCGTATGCAACATCATCACTCTCAAGATCTTCAACCAAGATAACAAATTCATCACCTCCTAAACGTGCGACGGTATCCGTATCTCGAACCACATCAATCAGTGCTGTAGCAATTTTTTTCAACAGCTTATCGCCAGCGTGATGGCCAAGACTATCATTGACAACTTTAAAACGGTCTAAATCAAGAAACAAAACGGCAAATTTAAATGCAGGTCGGCGCTTATTACGAGCGATAGCGTTATTTAATAAATCAAGGAAAACCGCTCGATTAGGTAAGCCGGTTAAAATATCATGTGATGCGGCATGTTTAAGTTTTTCTTCCGCAGTTTTACGCTGTTTTATTTCATCTTCTAACGCCATTGTTCGTAATTTGACTTGGTGCTCGAGTAATTCATGAGCTTTGCGTTTGTAATCTGCAATTTCACGACGTTGCATCGCGGATGCGACATGCCGTGAGACAAAACGCAATAACTCAGCATCTTGCTCGGTAAAGCGTGTTGATTGCTGATAACTTTGTAAAACCATAGCACCAATAACGTCACCAGAATCAATTAGGGGCACACCAAGCCAGGACACAACTTCAGGCTCAGGCTTAATGGTTTTTCCTTGTTGATGCAAAGTCAGCATGCTTTGTTGATCAAGCAACACGGTTTCGCCACTTCTAAGTACTAATTCAGTAAAACGATTCGACAGTTTTCTTGGCTGATAAAATGTTTCATCATTTGCTTGTTGATCTTGAACATAGGCAAAAAACAGCTCTTCATTACTAGGGTTATATTTAGCAATGTAAAAGTTCTCAGCATTGATTAACTGGCCGACAATGTTATGAACCATGCCATAAAACTTATCAATATCTAGATCAGGATCATTGGTCAACTCAGAAATTCGATACAATGATTCTTGTAACAATTCAGCCTTTTCACGGTCACGAATTTGTTGCATCAACTCTCGTGTTCTTGCGTCGACGGCTGCTTGTAAACGTCCTCGATCTTGTAATCGTGTCAATGCGGTTACAATATGTTGCGCAGTAAACTCGAGTAAATCACGTTCAGATTCTTGATAACGGGTCTCGGCAGAGTAACTTTGTACCGCCATCACCCCGATAACAAAGCCATCATGTATCAGGGGTACACCAAGCCAATCAATACTTGCAGCCCCAACAGCCTTAATTTTTTCCTCTTGTTCTAATTGTGCAATAACTTCAGGTGTCGCCAATAAAGTCTTACCAGTTTCAATAACATAATTTGTCATTGAGCCACTGAAATCATTGAGCGAATAAATACGCTTTTCCATTTCATCTTTTTCATCAACGTGATAAGTCAAATCCAAGGTTGATAATGTTTGATCATAGAGCACGATATAAAAATTATTAGCGCTCATTACTGAGGCAATAGAGCGATGTACTTGTTCGAAAAAAGTATTTAGGTTAGCGCAATCTATTGAAAGTTGGTTAAGCTTAAATAAAGCCGTATAGCGGTCTTGCAGTTTCTGGTATTTATTCAATAAAACGATAGGTTCTGTTGTCAAATCTGCATTCGAATTAGCTAAGGGTTCTAATAAATCTGTCAACTTTTCCACCATACTACACATTTAAATTTTATGAATCGGATCAGTTATCTGTTTACTGCCTTATTAAAGGCAAATTAAAATAACAAAAATCAGTAACATTTACAGGCAAAATTCTTAGGTTATTTTTTAAGTTTTTGCGCTTCTGCAACTGCGGCCTTATTACCACAAACCCCTGCTTGCTTGTCATCACGATAGTAACGAATATCAATACAATCTTGTTGATATCTTCGTTCTAGCTCAGTACGCATCAAAGGCTTATTTTTAGCATTAATTATTTGTTTGTGTAACGACTGACATTGTTGTACTTGTTCTGACGCTAATGTTACATCTTCACAACTGTTATTATTGGAACTACATGCCGAGAAAACTAATATCCCGAAAACTATCATTACAAACTGCTTTATCATGTTACTTCTCTTTATATGCTATATAAAATTAATTCTACTTGATCTAAGCTAGGTTTTACTTAATTCCAGATCATCTCATTGTAAATTTATCGGCAAAAAAATTGACTGTATTGGTATAAATTGGAAAATACCCTAAACTGTATTTTCATTGAATTACAACACACTAGTATACCAATTCTAATAAGTTTCTTCCCACTCAGTGAAATTTAAAAAGCTTAGCGGCACAGGTTCACAGTTCCAGACTGAACCTAAGTACCTACATCCATGCAGGCAAGGCATTGCTTGAAGATAATGGTTATTACCTTGGTCAAAATCTATAACACCGATGATAAGCCTTTTAAAATTCCCCTTCGGGAACTTGCCAGCAATTCGATAACCGCTGATAATTTCTTTCATATAGAATAACTATATTCAAAAAATGATCGTTGTTCTCAAACCGCTGGTAAGCGCTGAGAGAGAACAAACTTAATAGGTTTGGTATTAGTTTTCTGTTTATTAGTGTTATTGTCAGGGGCAATGAATTACCCCACTTCCTTTTGTTTTGGGTATATAATACTTAAAAATAAAGATTAAGCATTAAGATTATTGTATTAGAGGACAATTATGCAAGTACAAGTGGTTGATTATCAGGCTAACGATGCCGCACAAAAGTTTGTCGAGAGTTTACGTAACACGGGTTTTGGCGTATTAACTAACCATCCAATTCAACAAACATTAGTAGAAAAAATATATCAAGATTGGTATACGTTTTTTACTGAAGATGAGAAACAAGCGTTTGCCTTTGATCCTGAAAAACAAGACGGCTATTTTGCGCCAGAAATTTCTGAAACGGCTAAAGGCCATAGTAAAAAAGATATCAAAGAATATTATCATGTTTACCCTTGGGGTCGTATTCCACAGCACTTGGCAGAAGATATTCTTAATTATTATAAAATGGCTTCTGATCTTGCCAGTGAATTGCTTGATTGGGTTGAAAAATATAGTCCTGCCGATGTGTCAGCTCATTATTCAGAGTCGCTATCAAATATGATCATGGATACACCGAATACTTTATTGCGTATTCTTCATTACCCGCCATTCAATGGTACAGAAGAGCCAGGAGCCATTCGTGCTGCAGCCCATGAAGACATCAACTTATTGACCATTTTACCGGCAGCGAACGAGCCTGGCTTACAGGTACAAGCTCAAGATGGTGAATGGTTAGATGTTCCCGGTGACTTCGGCCATTTAATTGTTAACATTGGTGACATGTTACAAGAGGCGTCGCAAGGCTACTTTCCTTCAACCAGCCATAGAGTCATTAATCCAACAGGTGAAAACTCGGGTAGATCACGCATCTCTTTACCATTATTTTTACATCCTCGTAGTGAAGTCGTACTTTCCAAAAATCATACCCAAGCAAGCTATTTATTAGAACGCTTAAGAGAGCTTGGTGTTAAATAATCCCAATCCTAATAGTGCTTTATCTATCAATGTACTATGACGGTCATTAAATCTAACCGAAGTTAAATAGCCGTGGATTTATTCAATAAAAAGCCATCACATTGTGATGGCTTTTTAATGTTGAACGTTAACTTATATTCTGGTTATTGAGTTACCGTTAAGCCCCACTCTTAAGGCTATCTAAAGCAGCTGAATCATCTGTTGCTACTTTTTTCTTACGCCTAAACATCACTCTCAAATCTTCAATGATCAAATAAAGACAAGGGATGAGTACCAACGTTACTATCGTAGCAAATAGCACACCAAAAGCTAACGACACAGCCATTGGAATAACAATTTGTGCTTGTGCGCTGACCTCAAAAAAGATAATGGGTACTAAACCAATAAACGTGGTTATCGAAGTTAACAATATTGCTCTAAAACGCTTAGTACCAGCATGCATTACCGCATCTTTTAAATGTACGCCACGTTTTCTGGCATTGTTAACATAATCCACCATCACTAAGGAATCATTCACCACCACACCGGCAGCCGCTAATATCCCCATAACAGATAAGGCACTTAAATCCATACCAAGCATGAAGTGACCCAGTACTGCGCCAATAATACCAAATGGAATAACCACCATAATCATGGTTGCTTGTGCGTATGATTTCAGTGGTATCGCTAGCAATGAAAAGATAATCAATGACGAGATAATAAAATCTCGTAGTTGGCTATCAGCACCTTCCATTTCTTCTTGGATACTACCGGTGACTTCGCTTTTAACTTGTGGATACTTTTTTATTAATTCTGGTATAAAATTATCGCGAATATCATTAGCCACTTTAAACGGCTCAACTTGCTCGGCATCGACACTAGCCCAAACATTGATCGTCCGATTACCATTTTCACGGCGTATACGTGTTACCCCATCTTGTAGCGTAATAACCGCCAATTCAGATAAAGGTAACTCAGCACCATTTGGGGCTTGGATCATGACATCATCAACATGACCAATTGAACTACGCTGGGCAAGTGGATAACGTACCATCACCTTTACTTCTTCACTATCGCGTAAAATACGCTGAGCTTCTAAACCATAAAAGCTATAACTTACCTGAGAAGCAATTTCAGCAAGCGTTAAGTTCAAGCTATAAGCTAATGGCTTCAATTCAAATTGTACCTCTTTAGCACTGGTTTGACGGCTGTCATTGACATCACCAATACCTTTAAGAGAATTAAGCTTAGCTTTTAACTCTTTTGCTGCAGCAAGCAATTCAGCATCATTTTTACTTTCTAATCTAAAAGCAATATCGCCATCATCTCTGCCACCACCAAATAAGTTATCACCGATGGTAAATGATTTAACGCCAGGATAGTTAGGGATAGCCGCACGCCATAAGTCAGCGAGTTCAAAAGTGTTAATTGGACGTAGTTCAGGTATGACAAGTTTCACCATAAGTTGGCCACTGGTTCTGCTACGTAAATCAACCTGCATATCAGAAATCATTGAATTGCCGTATTCTGCTTCGATCTCTTTATCAATACGATTTATAATTCCCTGAATATTGAGTAAAGTTTCCAACGTGGCTTTTTCTGACGCATCAACATTCATTTCAACACTCACACGCGGAAAATCATGAGGTATTTTAGGTTGACCAACAAAGCGTACAAAGCCACCGCTAAATAAGCCGGCACTGATCAGCATTAAGCTAATAAAGAACATTAAAACCGCATAACGATATTGAACAAATAATGCTAAAGATGGACTATAAACATTTTCAATAAACGCTTTCAATTTCGTGTCCACCCACAAGCGCAACCTATCGACTGGGTTCTTAGGGTTAAAGGCTTTAATTTTCATTTTCACTAAATGCGCTGGCAAAATCAGTTTAGATTCAATCAAAGAAAAGATTAAACACAGAATGACCACAGAGCCGATCGCTTTGCCAAATGCAGATGAAGGACCTTCACCAAACAGAAAGGGCAAGAATACCGCAATTGTAGTTAAGACACCGAAGGTTGCTGGCATAGCCACACGTTTAACACCGCGAATAACATTGTCGGTACTGTGACCATGCTCCTCGATTTCTTCGTGCGCACTTTCACCCATGACAATCGCATCATCAACAACAATACCTAATACTAAAATAAAGGCGAATAAGCTAATGACATTGATAGTGACATTGACAAATTCCAGCGGCATAACCAGTAAGGTACCTAAAAAACACACTGGCAAGCCCATCATCACCCAAAAAGCTAAACGAACTCGTAAAAATAGCGCAAGCATTAAAAATACCAGTACCGCTCCACTTTTCATGTTATCTATCATCATGTCTAAGCGACCGTCTAGGTAATAGGTCATATCAACCCAAGTCTCTAATTTAACCCCTGGTGGTAAAACAGCCGCTTTATCATCAACGTATTTTTTTATTACGTTAGCAATGCCGGTAATACTTTGATTATCCGCTGCGCCAATAAACAAAGTGACAGAATTTTGTCCATTAAACTTTGAATATTGCAGGCCTTCTTCAAAGCCATCAATAATGGTCGCAATTTCACCTAGAACCACTCGGGTACCATCAGCTAAAGTTAATACCGGAATTTGTTCGAATTCATGTCCTCGATATGCTTGATTTTCTACCCGTAGGTTAATGTAGCCATTTTCTGCGCGAATTTGTCCCGCTGACATATTGCGAGAATAGCTGCGCACTGCATTAGCAATGTCATTGAAGCTTAAACCGTACTCTCTAAGTTTATCTTTGCTGACCTCAATCGATATTTCATAATCTAAGCCGCTGAATAAATCAGAAATATTAATCGTCGGTAGTTGCTGAATTTCATTGTGAATTTTACGGCCAAGCTCTTTGAGCTCACCGTTAGTTAAATCACCATATAAACTTAAGTACATGACCTCTTGACGAAATTTTTCACGCTCCACTTTTATCCGTTCCATACCGTCAGGAAAACTGGAAATGGAATCGATAGCAGATTTAACCTCTTCTAACACCACTTGCGGATCGTAATCTAACTCAACTTCAAACCAGCCATTAGAGAAATTACGATTTGAATAGGTGATAACACGCTTAAGGCCCTGAACAGTCTCCAGTGCCTCTTCAATTTTTATGGTAATACCTTCTTCAACTTCTTGTGGTGCCGCACCTGGATATGGAGCAGCATAAGAAATCCAATTGATCTTAACTTGCGGAAACATTTGTTTATTAATGGTTTGAATGGTAAAAAAACCACCGACCAAAATAAAAATCATTAGCAAGTTAGCCGCAACACTATTACGGGCAAACCAAGCAATTAAGCCGGTATTGGTATCAATAGTATGATCAATTTCAGGGCTTTTTTTAGCTGTAGCTGTTGTCATGATTATTCCCCTGAATCACTATCATTTAATGCTACCTGTGAATTGTCTTCTTCGTTATCGACTTGTTTTTCTATGTTTTCTTTCGGCTTATCATCAATTAAAGCCAGTTTCATTCCATCAATTGGGTAATCAAGTGCCGACACAATCAATTTATCACCTTCAAACAAACCACTTGAAACAATAACATTGCGACCATCTTGTCGAACAATGCTAATTTCTGAATAATGCAATTTAGATTCACTATCTAAAATGGCAACACGATTATTTTCCACTAAATAGCGAGGAACACTGGTGGCTTGCGCAACTTCTAACCCTAAAATTTTAGCCTTCACATAAGAACCAAAACGTACCGGCGTGTCACGATTATTATCAGTTAAAGCATATGGATCATGAATTTCAGCAACCAAATAGCTCATACGGCTTTTATTGTCTATGACACCTTCACTACGAGCTATTTTAGCTGGCCATATGATTTCACGACCAGCAAAGGTACCCATTAAATTAACCTGAGCATTTTTACCTTGATCAATTAAGAACTCTAATTGATTATCAGCCACAGGTAATCGTACCTCAGCAGTCGCTGTACCTAGTAATTTACCTACCATGCTGCCAGTACCAACGAACGAGCCTAAACCCACATTACGGCTGTCAATCATTGCGTCGTAAGGCGCTCTAATTTCCGTTCTTTCTAAGTTACGCTTCGCTCTTAATATCGATGCTTGTGCCGACTTTACTCGTGCAATTTCTTGCGCTAGCTGTGGTTTACGTAAACTTAATTCTGTTGGTGATGTATCAGTAATACGTTTCCATTCTTGTTCAGCTACCTGACCTTGAGCACGCTCAGTTTCCAAAGACGCACGTGCTGATGCCATTGTTGCTTCAGCGTCAATCAGAGCAGCTTGATAGTCATTAGGGTCAATACGTGCTAATAACTGCCCTTGTTTAACAAAACCACCACGAACAAAGGTCTCTGATAATTCGACAATTTGGCCACTGATTTGTGCCACTAATTCAGTTTCATATTTAGGTTCAACTACCCCGTATGAATCAACTTGTAAGGTCAGCTGTGCTAAATATATCGGCTCAACAGCAACGATAGGTGTATTATCAACTTCTTCTTTCTCTTCAGGCGGTTTTTTCATGCTTGAAAAGAGAACAAAAATTAAAATACCTGCGATTAAGATAACAAAAGGTATGAATATCTGTTTTTTCCGTGTCACTGTGACGTCCTCATAAAATCTAATTTTTTGTAATTATTAGTTTAATTGCAGCTAGGATACCTAAATCTCTGGCTACAAAAACTAACAAAGTTGTAAATGCTTGTTACAAAATTCGCGCCGTTTTTAAAGTCAGCTTATAAATTATTTAAAAAAACATAAATAACAACAAGTTAAATTATTTTAACTTGAAAAAATAAAAACAATCAGATGATAAAATTAATCTGACATTATAACTAATTGGTTTTTTTCACTAAATAATCAAACTTTTATAAAACTATTTCGTCGATATCACCAACAGTAAAATAGTAACTAAAGAGATAGTCGCAATACGGTAGAACGCCATAAAAGATCATCAGATAAAAAATCAAGACTTCACCCGTATAACCCTGGATAAATAAAAATAAGCCCAGTCAAAGCCAATAAGTTCAGTTAAACATTTAGCCGTAGTTACAATTTGTTATAAATAAGTACTTGTACCTAAAAATGAATACTTTAGTATTAAACCTATCAATCGAGGATAAATTTATGTTGTCAAAAATTAATGCATTTTTTCAATCATTAGGTGAAGAAGGCCAGCAACAGAGCAATGAAATCAGTTTAGAGATCGCCTGTAGCGTTTTATTATGCGAAGTCATGCTTGCTGACGGGCAATTAGATGATGCTGAACAGAAAAAATTAACTGATATTATTTCTGAGCAATTTCAGCTTTCTAATGAGGAAGTACAAGACATCATCAAGCACTCTTTGGCCTTATGCGAAAATGCCACTGACTTTTATCAATTTACTTCAAAAATCAATGAAAATTACAGTACAGAGCAGCGGATAACTATGCTTGAGTTACTATGGAAAGTCGCGTACGCCGATGGCGAACTTGCCAGTATTGAAGAGCATATCATTCGCAAAATATCAGATTTATTACATTTACGACACAGCGAATACATTCAAACTAAATTGCATTGCCAAACAAAAAATAATCCTCGTAGATAAAATGATAGTTAACTTAGCACCGGATCGGTTATTATAGCCGTAAGTTAACTGACCGCAAGAATCCACATGGCAAGCATTGGCAAATATAACACCCTTCCTGTAGTAGCAATTACTGATAATGGCGCCTATTTAGATGCAAATGAATTAGGAGAAATTCTATTACCTAATCGTTTTGTACCAGAAAACTGTCAACCGGGTAGTGAAGTTAAGGTTTTTATCTATGCAGATACCGCCGATCGCATTGTGGCAACAACTGAAAAGCCCTTAGCGGAAGTAGATCAATTTGCCTCATTAAAAGTCAGCCAAGTAAATAAAATGGGCGCCTTTCTTGATTGGGGTTTACCAAAAGATTTGCTCGTGCCTTATAACCAACAGCACAGCGAAATGGAAGTTGGTAAGTATTATTTGGTCAGAGTCTTTCTCGATTTAAAAACCGACCGTTTAGTTGCTTCAAGTAAGCTTGATAAATTTATCGACATTTGGCCGGCAGAATATCAAAAGTGGGATAAGGTAAAGTTAACCATCGCCACTAAAACAGACTTAGGCTTTAAAGCTATTATCAATGATCTACATTGGGGTTTGCTTTACGATAACGAGATATTTAAACCACTACGTACCGGTAAAAAAATAACCGGTTATATCAAGCAAGTACGCGAAGATGGTCGTATTGATTTATCATTAACCCGTCCAGGTGAAGGTAAAGTTAAAGACTTTAGTGATAAATTATTAGCACATATCGCCGAGAATGATGGTTTTAGTCCGTTGCATGACAAGAGTGATCCTGAATTGATCAAACGTATTTTAGGGGTTAGTAAAAAAACCTTTAAAGCAACAGTAGGCAACTTAATGAAAAACGGCAAAATCACCATTGAGTCTAATGGTATTCGCTTAAAGTAGTTTTACCCAATTTAGCATTTAAGTTATATTAAAACCTAGCTACTTTAACTACTTGATCATCAAACTATTTCAGCCATAAAAAAAAGCCCATACGGGCTTTTTTTTATGGCTGAAATAAGAGTTTGGGTATTAACATAAGTTTCTTTCCTCTCATTTAATTTAAACGCTGAGAGGGAAAACACTTAATTTTTTGCTATTAACTATTGCGTACCACCAACGGTCATTTCATCAATTTTTAAGGTCGGTTGACCCACACCAACCGGTACGCTTTGGCCGTCTTTACCACAAACACCAACGCCTGCATCAAGTTTCAAGTCGTTACCAACCATACTGACTTTTTGCATGGCTTCAGGACCACTACCAATTAATGTCGCACCTTTGATCGGTGAGGTTATTTCACCATTTTCAATTAAATAGGCTTCTGAACTGGTGAATACAAACTTACCTGAAGTAATATCCACTTGGCCACCAGCAAAATTTGGTGCATAAATGCCTTTTTTTACTGATTTAATAATATCTTCTGGCTTATGCTCACCCGCTAACATATAAGTATTGGTCATCCGCGGCATAGGTAAATGTGCATACGATTCACGTCGACCATTGCCGGTGGGTTTAACGCCCATTAAGCCGGCATTATGCTTGTCTTGCATATAACCTTTAAGCACACCTTTTTCGATCAGTACGTTGTACTGTCCTGGTGTGCCTTCATCGTCAATACTGATAGAGCCGCGACGGTTAGCTATTGTGCCATCATCAACAATGGTACATAACTCAGAGGTGACTTGCTGACCAACTTTACCTGAAAACGCTGATGAGCCTTTACGATTAAAATCGCCTTCTAAACCATGACCAACCGCTTCATGTAGTAACACACCAGGCCAACCAGCGCCCAACACCACTGGCAATAAGCCAGCAGGTGAATCAATCGCCACTAAATTAACTAACGCCTGACGAACCGCTTCTTCAGCATAACTGAGATAACGAGGTTTGTTATATTCTAACTCAAAGAAGTAGCTGTAATCTGTACGTGCGCCACCACCCGCACTTGCGCGCTCTCGTTTGCCATTTTCTTCAACTAATACCGAGCAGTTAAGCCGAACTAATGGCCTGATATCTGTAGCATAAGTGCCATCACTGGCGGCTACTAATATTTTTTCATAAACCCCTGATAAACCAACAATGACTTGTTTAACACGCTTATCAACGCTTCTCGCATGTGCTTCAACTTCGTGTAGTAACGTGATTTTTTGCTCTTGTGCTAGACTCGCCAATGGGTCATTAGCTTGATAAAGTGCGGGGTTTTGCTGGATCTTTTTGCCATCAAATACTTGCACGCACGCAGATTGCCCAGCATTGGCTATACCTTTAGCAGCATCAGCCGCTTTTTTTAATGCCGCAGGAGAAATATCATCCGAATAAGCAAAACCGGTTTTTTCACCTGATATCGCACGTACACCAACACCACGTTCAAGGTTAAAAGAACCTTCTTTAACAATACCGTCTTCTAACATCCACGATTCATGACTACTCGATTGAAAATATAGATCTGCTAAATCTACTTTACGTTGGAACATGCTATCCAACGTATCCATTAACATGCTTTGCTCTATTTCACTATTAGCTAAGAGCTCTTGCTCAACATTATTCATACGACATCAACTTATTTTTAAAACGATTATGAGTAGCAACAGGCATAGCTTTACGCACGTTGAGTAATTCTTGTTCTTGAAAATCAGCACAAATAATACCTTTACCGGTATCACGCCGAGCCAGTATTTCACCCCAAGGATTTATGATCATACTGTGGCCCCAAGTTTCACGGCCATTTAAATGCACACCTTCTTGTCCAGCGGCAATAATATAGACTTGATTTTCAATCGCGCGGGCTTGTAATAACGTTTGCCAATGCGCCGCTCCTGTTACCCGAGTGAAGGCACTGGGTACGGTAATAATTTTTGCCCCTTGCTGGCATAACTGGCGAAATAATTCCGGAAAGCGCAAATCATAGCAAATCGATAAACCAATATTAACACCCGCAACATCAACTACGCTAACACGATCACCGGCTTGCGCATAACGCGATTCACAGTAATTTTTTTCACTGTCTTCAACGGTAACATCAAACAAATGAAGCTTATCATAATCACCAAGCTCTATACCCTGTGGCGAAAAAACGAAACAGCTATTGGTAAATTTATCATCTTCATTTGCTAGCACAGGAATACTACCAGCCACAAGAAACACATTAAAGCGCTTAGCAAGCTCAGCCAGTTGTATTTTCAACTGTTGAGTTTCTTTATTTTCACGCGCTAACGCTAGCTGTTGTTGGTCTTTACCACCAAAAAACAAACAACATTCTGGTAATAATACCAATTGTTGTTGATCATATGCCAAGCTTGCTAACTGCTGTTCAATATCAGCAATATTGTCAGCAACATTGGTGCTGGAGGTCATTTGTATTGCACAAAGTTGCATTGTTTTACTTACCATTATTGATTATTAACCATCAAAGTTATCTATTATCGGTGCTGGTTTTATTGGCCCTTCAGGCACTGGGGCGGTAGTATCAGGGCTATTATCTGGCGTTGAGTCAACAATTTTGGGTGGTGATGAACGGCCAACACTGATGTTTTTATTTTTTCGGCTGACTTGTTTAAATGTCGGCTCATCTAAATTCCCTGTCACTTCAAAATTAATTTCAGCGATAACCGTTGACGTGATCACTTCATCGAGAGCCATACCCGCTAAAAATGTTACTGGATTTAATGTCGCAATCCACGCCAATACAGGTAGGCTAGAGGTTAAATTAGGCTTATATGACATGCGATAGTCAAGGTCACCATTATTTAAGTTGGTATTGCCGACAATCGTTAAATCTCCAGCGGTACCTTTCATCAAGACATTATCCGTGTATACCACGCCGTTTTTCATAGTAAAAGTCCCCGCTAATTCACTATAAAACATACCATCACTAAAAATATCTCTAAAATCGAAACTAAGCTTACGCACTAATGACTGCAAACTTAACAACGATAAAATACGTACACCTTTATCATCAACATCAGCTAAATAGCCATCATCAAGCTTTGCCGAAAGCTGACCATCAAAGGTAGATAGTGCAAAGTCATGTGGGCCCCCTTGCCAAACAACATCATACTTCATGGCAATACCACTATCTCTAATAATTGAAGCATAGCCGATATTTTCTACCTCACGAGCAACACTATTAGTATTCAATGTACCCGTGATACGAGTATTTGAACTATCATTGTCTTGCTGCCATCGGGCATCAAAGGCCATTTGGGTTTTACCACGCTTGGCAGTAAATTTATTCAATAGCAGTGTATTTACATCTTCACGTTCGAGCGTAAAGGCTACTGCTCCGAAATCATAATCACCATATCGGCAACTCGCACATTTGACTTTTAGCGGAGGCATAGCAGCAAAAATTTCAGCATTACTCACATGATCAATCATCAAAGGTGTCGGCTTTTCAATCATGGTATCGACAGCAAGCTCAGTATTATCTGCATCGGTTTTTTCTATATGTCGAGTAGCTTCTACGTCATCATCTTCAGTAGTTGAAATTGCTTGTTCACTGGCTATGTTTTTAGCCTGAGCAATTGTTATTTCTGAGCCGGGATCATTTTCACTTACCACCTCTTTAGGCGACGTACCATCAACATTATTTAAATGCATAAAATCAGCATCGATATCTATGCCTTGTTGATGCCAATCGGGATAAAATTTAGCGGAGCCTCTTAACTCTTTAGCGTTAACATTAAGTAACCACCAATTTGGCTCAGCTGCAAAATTAAAATCCACCTGCTGAAAGTTTTCACCATAGACAGATAAATTATCGATTTTGCCATGTATTTTATCTGGCGTGCTTAATAAACTCGACTCACTTGTGCTTGAAGCTAAAGTCGCTGCCGATGTATTTACAGCAACAGGCTCTGCTTCAAGCGAAGCGAGAATATCCAATACTAGAGGTTGCCATTGCTCATAGTTAGCTTGTGCTAGATCAGCTGTAATATGAAAGCCCGTCGTCGGTAACCACAACTGCTGCTTACCTAGCACTAAGTGTGCCAGCGAGAAATGCGTTTGCTGATGGTCAAGCAAGCCATAAAAGTCAACTTTTTCGCCAATATCAGCACTTATTGTGCTATTAAATTCATCACCAAAAGCATGAATACTGACCGCAACTTGCTCTGCAGCATTTTTACTAAATGGTGCGGGTAACGCTAAGGTTAATTCATTTAACTTTGAGTTAATTTGGTAATCATAAGTAAATTTATCATCACTGATATTAAGCGCTAGTAAGCCTTGCCAAGCTAAGGGCCCTTGGGCATATTTTACCAAATCATGAGGTAATTGCGCATGCCACTGGCTAGCTTGCCATTGAGCTAATGTTTCAATATTGACGTTATAAAACTCTGACTTTTGCTTAGCTTGCACATTAAGTGTTAACGGCAAACCACGCCAATCCATCTCAACATTAGAGGCTGTTAGGACATCATTAGCATAATCCAAGTGACCGTTTACTTGGCTAAAATCCATACGTGGCGCTTGTAGCGCTAAGCGATTATTTTTAAAGTCAACATGGCCCTTTGCAACAACGGCATCAAGATCGTTTAACGGTAAGGTTAACGAAAAGTCACCACTAATAGGGTCTGAAATAAGCACTTGCTCTAATGTCACGCCAATGGAATTTTGCATTGGACTAGCGTCCATCAATTGACTCACCTGCTGTGGTTGCACATTGGTAAAATCAGCATCGACCGTTAATACTTGACCATCAGATAGGCTCGCAATCGCGGCTTCAACTCCGCTAACATCAATACCTGATAACTGACCTGCTCGCCCTGTTATTAGCATACTATTATTAGTAAAGTTTAAATTGGCTGAAAAATTATTGATTGCCGGCCATTCAGGATCAAATTTAAACGTACTTTCTGATAATTCAGCATCAACAACAAACACACCTTCGTGATGATCAAATGGAAAGTTTTGTAATGGCCCATTAAACAGCACCAAAGCCTGATTAACCTTACCATCAACAATGGCACCATTTAAGTAACCGACAAGTCCCGGCCCCATCAGTAAATGTGGATAATAATACTCAGCATACTTGGCATTGCCATCACTCACACTAGCTAATAATGACATCGTAATCGGCTGATCTTTTATACTTTCAACCTTAACATCGGCAGTTAAGTTCAACTCTGGAGAGCTAAACTCAATATTATCAACCAAGAGCTGCCAATCATCGGCAAAAAACTGCGCATTAATCTGGCTACTTAAGCGTGTATAAGGAATAGGATATTTAAAGTGTTTATCAAAATTAAGCGCGCCATCAACAGCATTTAATGATATTTGCAGCTGATTATTTAAATAAACCAATTCGCCACTAACATTATCAATACCAGGAATGCCATGGCTAAAGTGACTATTAACGTTGCTAAATTCTGCGGTTATCGCTAAATCATCGGCGCTAGTACGAAAATGAATATCTTCAACGCGACCAACAGCAGCAAGATCAAGTAATAAGCTTTCTAGCGCAACGTCATTCAGTAATAACGGTGATATACCAGTAAAACTGGCTAACTCTAAGGCACTGATATAACCGTTAACGTTATCACCGTCAACATTGGCCAATAGTGATAGTCGATTAGTCTCAATGCCATTTCTTTTAATGGTTAATGCTGATGTGGCAACGTTAAACTGCAATTCACCCAAGGTTTTTATTTCGACATCACCACCGATAACTTCAAAACTTTGTACTTTATCAAGATGCTGCCAAGTAATTTTGTTATTACCTAACGCTAACTGAATAAATTCGGCTTCACCCGCACTAATATTCAGCCAAGCATTAAAGTTAATCGCCGAATGCGTATTGGCATCCTTGATCGCTAATACTCGCCCTAACCAAGGTGTTATATCGATTTCATTCGCTTCAAGGTAAGCTTGTCCACTGAGGTTATCAAAGCTTTGACCTTTAAAGTCTAATAATACTTTTAAATTATTAGAGCTTAAGCCATCAACAATGACCGTTCCATTGGCTTGATGACGATCATTGTCATTGAGCCAAAACATTTCATTAATGGTAAACGCTCGATCTCCGGCAATGGAACGATAAAGTACATGGCTATCACGAATTGAAAAGCGAGAAATTTGATCTAATAAAATAGTAGAAAGCGAGTCTAATAAGCTCTCATCAGATTCATCATTATCACTGACTTCTTCCGCAGAATTAGCCAGCGCATCCTGCTCAAACGTTAATTCAGCGCCGGAAATAACAAAGTCTTTAGTCACTAATTGTCTTGAGCGTACACTGCGCCAAAAATCCAATTCAACTTCTAGGCTATCAATGTATATTTTATTATCACCGAGGGAGGAAAGCTCGACTTGTCGGGTGATCAGAGTCGGCCCCGATGTTTGCCAGCCCATGCTTAGGGAACCAATAGAAATATTACTGTTGTAGGTGGTATTTATGTAATCTTCGACATTTTGGCGATAATTATGCGCATAAGGTAGAAATAAGCGCAAGGTACTAATCAACACGGCAAACACCACTAGCAATATTGCTAACAGTTTATAAAGGCGCTTAAGCCAGCGATTTAATACCGTGGAAACACTCATTAATATTTTACCAAGACACTTACATTATTCATAAATATAGGACACTACATCATAACAACATCAAACTGCTCTTGATTATACATGTTTTCTGTCTGTACTTTAATCTGCTTACCAATGAAAACCTCAAGCTCAGCAAGATTATGATACTCATCGTTTATTAATGATTCACTCACCGATGACGAAGCATAAACAATAAATTTATCGGCATCGTATGCACGGTTAACGCGGACAATTTCTCGTAAAATTTCAAAACAGACCGTCTCAACCGTTTTAACATAGCCTCGACCATGACAAACTTCGCACTCGCCACAGAGAATATGTTCTAAGCTTTCACGCGTGCGTTTACGCGTCATTTCAACAAGCCCTAACGCTGAAAATCCTGACAAGCTGTATTTAACATTATCTTTAGCCATAGCCACATCTAAGCTATGTAGTACTCGGCGTTGATGCTCTTTCTCGTTCATGTCGATAAAATCAACGATGATAATACCACCAAGGTTTCTTAATCTAAGCTGTCGAGCAATCGCCTGCGTCGCTTCAATATTGGTATTAAATATGGTCTCTTCTAAATTTCTGTGACCAACAAAAGCACCGGTATTAATATCAATCGTGGTCATAGCTTCTGTTTGATCTATGATCAGGTAGCCCCCCGACTTCAACTCAATTCTACGGTGCAAAGAACGTTGGATTTCACTTTCCACATCAAATAAGTCAAATATTGGCCGCTCGCCGGGATAGTATTCCAATACTGGCGCTAAGTTCGGTACAAATTCACTGGTAAATTCAACTAATTGCTCATAAGTTAGCTTAGAATCAATACGAATACGTTCAAGTGAAACACCAACAAAATCACGTAGCACTCGAAAGGCTAATGATAAATCTTGATAAATAGGATCTTTGGTTTGTTTGCGCTCTTTGCGCTCGATCACTTTTGCCCACACACGGCGCAAAAACTCGGCATCGTGCTGCAATTCTTCAATACCAGCACCTTCTGCGGCAGTACGGACAATAAAGCCATGATCTTCTCCGCAGTATGGCGTAACAATAGATTTTAAACGGTTGCGCTCTTTCGGGTCTTCAATACGTTGCGATATTCCAGCGTGACTGGCATTGGGCATCAACACTAAAAAGCGTGCTGCGACAGTAATATCTGTAGTTAAACGGGCGCCTTTCGTGCCCATAGGGTCTTTAACAACCTGGACAACAATATATTGCCCTTCATGCACCAAATTGCGAATATCAGGTACTTGTTCACTATTACTGTCTACTTTTAAAATCAATTTAGAATTAATATCCGAGGCATGTAAAAAAGCCGCTTTGCCTAAATTAATATCAACAAAAGCGGCTTGCATGCCGGGTAGTACCCGAATAATCTTACCAAGGTAGATATTTCCTACTAAGCCACGACGAGCTTCACGCTCAACATGCACTTCTTGTAGTGAACCATTTTCGATTAACGCTACCCGTGTTTCACTTGGGGTAACATTGATAAGTAATTCACCGCTCATATCAATTCCTGTTTAATCTGTTGTCATTGATGACTTAACACCGAATGTCGATAGTAACTGGGCTGTTTCATATAAAGGCAAGCCAACTACAGCAGAATAGCTACCACGAATTTGTTTAACAAATTGACCCGCAATGCCTTGAATACCGTAAGCGCCAGCTTTATCTTGCGGCTCACCTGTATGCCAGTAGTGTGTTATTTCTTTTTCACTTAGGGTTTTGAAATCTACCTCTGTACTTACTATAACAACCTCAAATCGTTGACCTTTAACCCCAGCAATTGCGGTAACCACTTCATGAGTATTGCCTGATAACATAGCCAACATAGTATGACAATCAGATAAAGATTCAGGCTTACCTAAAATATGCTGCCCAAATACCACACTCGTATCTGAACCAAGTACCACCACATCATCATGATGTTTAATAGCAATAGCCTGCGCTTTTGCTAACGCCAAACGAGCAACATATTGCTCAGGAGATTCACTCGACAGTACGCTTTCATCGATATCGGCAGGTACACAAGTGAAATCATAACCAAGTTGTTTTAGTAATTCTTTACGGCGTGGTGATTGTGACGCCAAAATCAGGGTATTAGACATGTTATTTGATTCGAAAGTTTCGTCTTATTTTACGTAATAATAAAAATACCCAAGGCCACAATATAATTGTGGTAAGAACGGGGTATAAATAACTCGGCAAAAATACCGCATCAGTTAGAAAGCGTTGCAGCCAAAATACTATTAAATGATACAGCGCCGACAACACACCAACAATTAATGCTTGCTGCCAAATAGAAAAGTTGCGTATTTTTTGAAAATTTCCTGCCACAATATAAACAGAAATAGCCATTGCTGCAGCATGAACACCTAAGGTTGAACCTAATAAAACATCAAGAATAAAGCCCATCACCCCCGCTGATATAACATTTACTCGGTTTGGTAACGCCAAGCACCAGTAAAGTAGCACAATCAGTACCCAGTCAGGTCGAAAAGCATCAACACTCAAAGGCAAAGGCATAATACTTGCCATTAAAGCGACTAAAAAAGTTAATAGAATAATCAAGCGACTAGCAATGGTCATTTATTTTTAGCCTTGTCATCTGGTTTTAGCACTATATTTTTAGTTGCTTGCAAGTTGCTTTGCTCTGGCCATAACAATAAAACATAACGTAAGCGATCTATTTTCGCGACAGGTTGACTTTGAATTTGAGAAAAAGCACGTGATTCATCTTGCAACACAGAAGTCACTTTTGCCACGGGATAACCTTCTGGAAATTTACCGCCTAAGCCTGACGTAACTAACATATCATCAACTCGAATATCAGCACTATGCGGCACATGGTTATGTCCTAAGGTATCTATCACCCCAACCCCACTCGCAATTAAGCGAACGCCATTTCGGCTGACTCTGACCGGTACCGCATGAGTTACATCGGTGATCAATAATACACGACTACTGGTAGTGCCTACATGCAGTATTTGACCAACAATACCTTCATCATCAATAACGGCTTGACCTTCATAAACGCCATCATTTGCCCCTCGATTAATGACCACTTGGTGGGTATAAGGGTCACTATCAACCGCTAAAATTTCAGCAACCATTTTTTTAGCATCACCACGTAATGGTGACGCAAGTAAGGCCCTTAAACGATCATTTTCGCGTTGTACAATCTGTAATTGTAACGCTTGTTCATGAAAAGCTAATTCATTGATTTTATATTGCTCGTTATCGGCAATAAGTTGACGACGAGTAACAATATTTTCTGCCGCCCAATTCATCATTTGTTTAGGCGCTGTTGCTAAGTATTGCAGAGGGCTCACCATAGACTGTAAATAGCCGCGAGCAAACTCGAAGCTATTAGCTTTATGGTCAAAAAATATTAACAGTCCAGAACAAAACAGCACCAAAATAAGTCGGTGCTGTGGGGAAGGTCCATGCTTAAATATTGGATTCATTGCGTGAACTATTAATTATTCGTAAGAGAACAAATCGCCGCCGTGCATATCAATCATTTCAATTGCCTTGCCACCGCCACGTGCCACACAAGTTAATGGATCATCAGCAACCACAACAGGAATGCCAGTCTCTTCCATTAATAAACGATCAATATCTTTCAGTAAAGCACCACCGCCAGTTAGAATCATACCGCGCTCTGAAATATCAGCTGCTAATTCAGGTGGTGATTGCTCAAGTGCAACCATAATAGCACTAACAATACCGGTTAACGGTTCTTGTAGTGCCTCTAAAATTTCATTGCTATTGAGTGTAAAGCTACGAGGAACACCTTCAGCTAGGTTGCGACCGCGTACTTCAATTTCAACTAATTCTTCACCTGGATAAGCTGAGCCAATTTCATGCTTGATTCGTTCAGCGGTTGCTTCACCAATCAGGCTACCAAAATTGCGGCGTACATAGTTAATAATAGCATCATCAAACTTATCACCACCAATACGCACAGACGAAGAATAAACCACACCATTTAATGAAATAATGCCAACTTCAGTAGTACCACCACCAATATCAACTACCATTGATCCAGTTGCTTCCGATACTGGCATACCCGCACCAATTGCCGCTGCCATAGGCTCATCAATTAAGTAAACTTCACGTGCACCTGCACCCAAAGCTGATTCACGAATGGCACGACGTTCAACCTGTGTTGAACCACAAGGAACACAAACCAAAACACGTGGGCTAGGACGTAAGAAGTTATTGCTATGCACTTGTTTAATAAAGTATTGCAACATTTTTTCTGTCACAAAAAAGTTAGCAATAACGCCATCCTTCATCGGGCGAATTGCCTCGATATTGCCCGGCGTACGGCCTAACATTTGTTTAGCTGCTGTACCAACAGCCGCTACACTTTTAGAGCCACCACTGCGATCTTGTCGAATAGCAACAACAGAAGGCTCGTTTAAAACAATGCCTTGGTCTTTCACATAAATCAGGGTATTTGCTGTTCCTAAGTCGATTGATAAATCGTTAGAAAACATGCCGCGTAATTTCTTAAACATATTGTCGAAATGTCCTTTAAACATCACCTAGGCAACAAATTGCCAGAATAGTATTGTGCTAAATTTGCCAACTTAAAATCAGCTGACAAATGATATTTGGTATTATTAACAAGCTATCATACCGCAGACTATAGCGCTTGTGTTGTTAGATTGATAAAAATATCGCGAAATATTCAGTTTTTTTGTTATTCATTAAATCAACAAGCGTTTACAGGCGGCAGGTCAACAAAATACTCAAGCCATCTCAACACTAATTGGCCACTTCACGCCATGAAATAATACGGTCGTTGCCGCGGTAAAGACCAAAGCTTAATGTAGCACTTGGATTAGCATCGAACGGACCATCATTCTTGCCATCCTCATTGCGCCAATCAAATTGCAACCATGCTGGCATTTGGTATTCAAAGTCCAGCACTCCTTGCTTAGTTGGTGAACTGAAAAATAATTGTTTTTGCTCACCTTCAATGAAAACACCACTAACACTCGCCTCAGTATCGGCAACCTGTATGTTGTCGGTTTCAATATCAATGAGACGATAATCCCAAATGTTCATATTACCTGAGTATTTTGTACCTGATTTTTTATCCTCAACACTCGCAGTTAAACAACTTTCATTGGAATTTATCGCAAAATTTTCACTGTCATATTTCCCGTTGGTGCCGTTATAAACCTCTATTGATAATGGTACTCGCAAACGTGTATTTTCTGAGCCATAGGCATTTGCTAACACCATTCGAGCAAAACGAATATCAACACCAGTGCTGACAAGCTTTTCAATAGCGGCTTCAGCTATTTCATTGCTGGCTGGATTGATTTGTAAAGTAACGCCATCTTGATCGGTAATTTGCTGGGGTACAAAAGGAATTTTTGCCGAAAATGGCTTTAAGAAACTAGTTTCATCCCGATCATAACTAAAATGGTCATTATCTGAAAACGTATAAAGCATTTGCCCGGCAACTAAAGCGCCTTCATCATTAACACTAAACTCTAGCTTACCTGGCTCCATAAACGCAGTGATCTCAACAAAGTTTGCAGCATTTTCATCAGCACTTAACGCCTCATCATTAACACGAAGCTGCTCATCGTCATGGTCAGGCCAAGGAATATCAACACCTGTTGCCAGCAACCTCATAAAGCCTTCTGCCGCACCTAAGGTGTAGTTTTGTGTTATTTCGTCTTGTGCATTAAAAGCTGTAATGGCTATTTTCGGTGTTAGGCTATAGCCAATAGTGCCTTTGTTGTCAGTTGTGCGTTGGCCGGTATAAGTCCAATTTGCTATTTCACAGCGCCCTGAATCTGCATCACTGTGATAGGCATCAAGCCTACCCGCAGTATTGACTGTTTGCTTAAAGTAAGCAGGAGTAAAACGCCCAAGCGTAAGGTTGTCGGCACTGACTAAGCCTTGACTACCTGATAAACCGCCATAATTACTATCTTGTAGCTCAACATTAATAACACCAACTTCATTATATCGCCCACCATTAAATACTGATTGCCCTTTATCGCCATCGCTAAAGTTAGTTAATACCACAGGCTGAAAACCAGTATCGCTTTCAATACTTGTGTTATCGAGGTACGTAAACTGACCATTGACGGTATCTGCAAGGGTCGGCGCTACTCTTGTCACCTTTAGTTTTAGTGTTCCATCGCTTTGTCGATAGTTTTGTGTGATATCACCGTTCTCATTTAAGGCACGAACATGAAAAGTAAAATCTTTGCCTGCAACAAAAGTGCTATCAGCAGTGGCGTTATAACTGGCCGTAGAGTTAATCACAAATTTGTCTGGCTTTACCCAAAAGCTATTTGAACTGCCAACAATAGCAATATCGTCATTAGCATATTTTGCATGTAAACGAATTTGCCCAGCATCTAGATACTGAGGTTTTACAATAGTCGCAGTACTCTCAGCATCAAAAGCTAAGGTAACATCGTTGGAAAATTGTGGATATTTTGCAATATTCTTGTCACCCGTTTGGAAAGCTAAGCCGGGGTTAAAGTTTAAATCTGGCGTTATATTCTCTTGAGATAAGCTAATCGTAACATCACCAGAAAATAAACCTTCACACACCCCGTTATTACTTTTAACTGCTTGCAGTTTCAGGGTGTCGGCAAATTCTTTACCTGATATTTGATGTGCAATAGTCTCATTATTATCGTTACTAGAAAGAAACCTAAAGCCAGCGTTTTCAAAGCCCATGTTACAGCTATCACCGACACCTGAACACTCAAAAGCATGACTGGCATTCACGCTTGCATCGTCAACTGATAAAGTTAATGTTTCTGCGGTGGTATGATTAAACGTAAAGCTTGTACTGCCTGTAAAGGTTGGTGATGCTTTAATAATACGCCCATCAGTTGGACTAATGACAGTAAAGTTTAAGCTCACCGCTTCGGTACTTAAATCACTATTACTTGCACATTCGCTATTAGTGCAAGCTTTGATGGTGATTTGCTCAGCGGCACAAGTTAAACCATTACCATCATGCACAATTTCATAGTGATGAATAATGGGCTCCGCGCAAGGGTGTCTTTTAGCATAAATCTTATTGATTTCAGCAGCACTTAACGCGCCTTTAAAAATATGCACTTCATCAATCAACCCTGAGAAGAATCGACTAGAAATACGCTGATCTTGCCCTATTTGTAAGGGGTCATTGTTTAATATTAAGTCCCCCGTTACCGCGCTAGATCCTTTTTCAACACCGTTAATATAGATTACTTGCTTACCACTTTCATAAGTTATGGCAACGTGATACCAGTTACCCGCTGTAATACCGGCACCCGATGTAGAAAAAGACGATGTTTGCCACCACCAGTTAATTTCACCTGAAGGTTGCAGGTGAAATTCGTAGTTCTCATCTTTCGAAACAATAGTTTTTAGGCCAGAGCTTGGTAATGATTTGGGATTTATCCAAACACTTACCGTTAATGTTTTTTGTAAATCTAAGGGAAAGTCACTCGTACCATCATCGTCAATTTGAATATAGTCATCAATGCCATCAAATTCTCCATAGCTACAAGTACCAGGATTACCCGTTAGCGCTGAGGTTGCGCTATTAGTAGTAAGGCCATTAAACGCTTGGCCATTAAAATTACCTGTTTCATCAATAACTTCATCGGTAGATCCATTCCATGATAACGATTCCATTGAAAATTGCGCAATCAATTCACTGTCACAAATAATAGGTTCGCCATCAAGATCTAAACCGTTACTTTGATAATTATATATTTGATTAATTTGTGTTTGGCCAATAACACCATCAAAAATAACCAGCTCATCCATTAGGCCATTAAAAGCCTGGGAAGAATCAAAACGATTACCAACACTATCCTGCTCTTGCCCCAGAATCAGACTTTCTACACTCCGCGGGCTTGTTGTTAAAGCTATACACCCTTGAGCAATACTATCAATAAATAGACAACTCTGATTATCACCATGTGTCCAAACTAGGTGACGCCAAGTGTCTCCTGCAATCGAAGAGGTAGTTAAAGTGCTAATCGGCCTATCTTTTAGATATGGCCTAAAGCTTGTGTCACGCGTAAACCACATCAATAGTTCATTATGGCTGCCTGATGTGGCGCCAGATAGAATACTCTGAGTACTAGTTTTAGCCGTTTTCAGCCAAAGTGAAATACTAAACTCGCTTTTATTATGCAAAACATCTTTATCAAGTACGACATAATCTTGAGTACCTGTTGTAGATAAATCAAGTGCTTGACACACCTTACCTTCTACCGTTTGTGCTGATCGCGCTGTACTATGAAACTCGCCAATACTGTCTTTAACTTCGCCAGCAACATTAGCATATTCTCTTTCGTCGAACTTAAAGTTAGCAATGGCGGTAACAGGAATATCTTTCTGACAAAACTCACCAAAATCAGCCGTAAAAACATCGCTATCGTAAGTCAAAATAGAGTCAGAGTTTACGGTAAACTTCTCTCCTGAGGTCACCCCATGTAAGAAACTTGCCGATGTAAAAGTAATATCCTTAGCATACAGAGCGCCTGAAAAGGTCACTCCGCTATTTAGCGTTACATCCCCATTAACATGCATCACGAGTTTACTTACATCACCGGATATATTTTTACCGCTTGAGTTAACCATAGTTGCGGCAGTAAATAATACTCCTGAGTCAATATAAACAACGGCGGTGCCCGCACCGACGACGTTGATTTCAACACTTGACGCTACCGAAAATTGACCAAAATAATAGGTTTTTCCTGCAGACAAGTTAAGTGTGTTGTTAAAGCCTAAAGATAAGTTCTCAAAAAAATAAACATCATGGTTAGCACTAAAATTAAGTACTGCATCGGAGTTAGCGGTTATTTGATCATAATTATTGACACTTGTGGTGCCAAAAGTCGTTATTTGATTGCTCGGTGGACTATAGTCAATGGTGCCACTACCGCGTAAAAAATCGGCATTAACCTCTGGTGAAGCTTGACCAGAAGCCATGCAATTAGCCGTCGAACAACTGTTAATGTTCGAACCTAAGTTATGACTAATTTGAAAAGTCGACAATACGGTATCAGGGTTATTGGTAAGGCGTGCATTGTAACCAAAATCAACACTACTGGTGTTTGCGCTAGCACCATGAGAAGCAATAACATCAGGAAATACAGCTTGACATTCAGCGGCCAAAACAGGAGCTGAAAAAGCGCTATAAATCAGCATAAACAAAGCAGTAAAATATTTAAATTTACACATAATAACAACCTTCTATCTTAATACTTTACTAGCATGTTGATTGATATCAGCACTAATTGTTAACGTCGAGTAAAGTCACACTCTACACTAACTGAAATAAATTATATCGCATTAGCCAAGCTTTTTTATATCGCCTCCCCATGAAATACGTCACTTCAAAACGAGGAAAGCCAGTTTTTTTCACCTGTCAATAAGGCAATACACCAAGACAGCTTGCATACTACTCAAGCTGCGTAGAAGCCACTCCTACATACTTCGAGCTTCCACTTCAATCACTCTCGAGGTAGTTTCACCAGCGATATTGCACTGTCCGACACTTGTAATGGTATAATAACGTACCCCATTATGAGTGAAGTCATCACATTTAATAGGGTCGACTATTTCACAAGCGTTAAAACCCTCTATTGTACTGATTATGGGTGGCTCATGGCTAACATCAGCACATGTATTTACTGCGCTGCTATTTAAACCCACAGGAAACAACTGCGATAACTGCCATTGCACCCCCGTTTGGGCAGCGTTGTAGGCACGCGTTCCTAATACTTCAAACGCTAAGTTTTCTTGACTAGAGTCCATCATTTTAACCAAAGCAGCGCCAAGTAATGACATCACAACAATAACAAAAATAGCAATAACTAACGAACTACCTCTACGCGGTCGATAATAGCCTAAGTTATGATGAAACAGTTGATTCTTTAATTTAAGGTTACGGGACATTAGGCACCTGAATTTCATGACTAAAATTTATTTCTTCATCATTTCTAACGAATTTAAAACGCACAATAACCATAGCGTTTCTTTGTAACGTGCTAGGTAGGGTTTCGAACGGAACAACTCGACCCGCTGCTGAGAAGTTTTCTAGATCTTCAGCCATTAAAACACCACCGTTATTCGGCTTACCATTAGTGTCATAGCCGTTATAGCCTTTATAGCGTCTAAGCTGTTCACTTTCAATACAATAACTCACGGGTTCGTCGATAAAGAACAGTCGCTTAGTCGGTGATTCAGCGACAAATAAAATATTATTGGTGAAATTAATCGTTGATGGTGTTTGTTTATCGCCAGCGTTATCTAGAGAAGAAAATTCAGCGACCACCCCCGGAGTTTTAGTATAAATATCGGCCGTATTTAATGCATATATCGAGACATACTTGGTTGTTGCTTGTAGCGAATCTTCTAGCATGAGTACTTCGATGCTATTGCTGGCCGCTTCCGGAGCTACGGGAATATCAACATAAATAACACTTTGGTCGATAGGGGTAAACTCTAAACATTGAGCATTATTGCCGATAGTACGTATGCTATTGGGCAGTGCATTTCTGACTTCTCGACTAAGCCGCTCAAGCGAAAATCTCGCGGTTGAAATAAGTGCATCACGATCCGCTGCATCGGTATAACTTTGAGTGCCAAATCGTAAAAAACTCGTGATACTCGTGGCAACAATACCCAAAATAACGATCACTGTGACGAGCTCAACTAAAGTAAATCCCTTTGATTTAGTCGATAATAAGCGCATTAAAAATTAGCCTTAAAGGCAGAAAAAACGAAGTCAAATTGCTGCGGCGTTGTTACCGTCACCGTGATCAACTTAGCCGTGTAATTATTTGCATTAGCGGTGACCCGATAGTTACTTTCGTTAGTCACACTAACTTTTACTTGAAAACCACGGTAAATATCTTTTAAAGGATCACCGGCCCCTAGAGAACTCTCAATTTCATTAATGACTAAGTCATTATAATCGTCAACATCATCGAATAATGCCCTATCACCAGACTCTTCATTGCCTAAATTTACTGAACATGCTCGTTCGCCATCTGTTACTTCAATGGCGCCATCATTGTTGATGTCATCGCCACAGCGGTATAAGCCGCCAGACATATCAGAGTTTTCATCAAATGCTTTTGATAAAATCTCATTCATCATTGATTGGCCTAACTCAGCGGCTCTAATTTGATGAATTTGTTCTGCGCTTTGTTTAGACAAGGGATAAAGTAACGTTGTGAAAATTGCAAAAGATATTGATAGCACCACAATACCAATGACGGTTTCAATCAAGGTAAAGCCTCTCTGCAATTGCCGAGCATGGGCAACACCTAGCAATGCACCATGATTAGCTAGCATGAATATAGCCCTCTGACTCGATAATAACTTGTAATGCTTGCTCACCGGTAATGGTGATTTCGATTTTTCTATTGTTGCCATTAACGCTGGGCCGACCCATAGCATCAAAAGCAAAAATAAGCCCTGCGGGGCTAAAAGTAACGTTATCATCACTCGCAATTGTCACACTTGTAGCTCTTTGCTGTCTTGGGTCTGCATACTCTGCAATTGGGCTGCAAAGCACTTTTGTTAGCTGTTTAGTGGCTAACTGCACTTGATGACAAAACTTATTGCTCGTGGCAGAGGGGGAATTAACTTGTTGCATCGCACGCGTTTGTATTAAGCGTAATTTGGCGATTATGTCAGTGCGATAAGCATATTCAGAAAAGCCATTTTTACTAAAAAATTTAGGCGTAACTGTAACAGCAAGAATACCTAAAACTATAATAACCAGAATAAGTTCTATTAAAGTAAACCCTTTTGAATTCATCCACTACGACCTTTTATCTGTTTACCTTAGAAAACACAAGTAATCATCAATTATTATAACCGCTGTGCATAAATTCGAACATTTCAAACTAGGGAAAACAGCTTTCTGCGAAGCACACTCTGCTACGATAATTATAGGATTAATCATTGTTGTACAAGTATATCTCAGCAGCTTTATCAAACTAAGCGTTATTAGTTTCTTTAGTTTTATGTGGCCTTGTCATTATACTTAGCTGTATCTTTTGAGCCTTTTACCACCAGATTGTCAATGTATATACTTTGTTTGCGATTCTACTTTATCGTAGAGCGCTAAACTAAACATTAGATTTCTAAAGTAAACAAATCAATAGCACACTAACATTCATCATAAAAATATACTTAAAGCCAAAGCTAAAATATTGATATAAAAAAGGAGAGCTAAGCCCTCCTTTAAAAATTTATATCGAAAAATTAACAATCATCTAGTGAAGTACTGTCAATCACAGGACGAATATTAACACCTGACGAACGCGTATAAACTAATCGACAATCTGCTGATGAAGCAGAGATGTGTTGTATAATGGTTGTAGTAGAAGATTCAGTTATTTTAAAGTCGCCCGTAGCTGTAGTATCTAACTCTAATAAATCTTTTAAACCATATGCTGCAGCAGCTGAAGTACCGTCATTATCACCAATTCCTCGCGATGCAGGATAACCGTTGAATAAAACATAGTGAACGTTGTCAATTTCTACAGTTGAAGTGCCTGAGGTTTTACCATCAATAATAGCTTTTGCATGCATCACGCTCGAGACACTTTCGATACTAGCTTCCACTCCTCTCATAACAGAAGCTTTTGCATCACCAGTCAAATCAATAAACTTAGGCGCAGCAGTTGCCGCTAGAATACCCAAAATCACAATAACCACGACTAACTCAATGAGTGTAAAACCCTTTTGGCCACTAAAAGTGTTGCCTGTAAACCTTTTCATAATATAAACCTTTTGTTATTAACTAATATAAAACTAATTGTTATTGATATAAACCACGACTGAGCTATTTGCCGGTTGATATGTAAAACTATTGGTATTGCCAGTATCTGTTGCTGTACCGGGGTCTGTATAATTATCGCCACTTTTATTTAAAGTTTCTTTTAAATAAAAATGACAGAGAGTTGATGCTCCAGAGCCTGATTTAGCCGCTAAGTAATCCATGCTGCTATCACTATTTATGGTCGCTATAGCATTAGTTATACGTGGCGGTTGTTGGAAAATGTTTTGCCATATATCAACACAGTTAGCCGATGTGAAGCCAGTGCCTAACCCTGCACCATTATTATTTCGTCCGGCAACTGATGAAACAACATAACCGGGTCTGATACCTGTAGCCTCAGTTGTTAATACTAAGTCTGCACCGTCGTAGCTAACAACATTACGGTTAGTGCCATCTGTAGGACGCCCTTCTGCTTCCCATTGTGCACGAGCTAATGAGATCGCAGTAGCAAAACCGCCAGCCATGCCTTCAATGTTTGCTTGTTTTGCTTGATCAGTTAAGTCTAGAAATTTAGGGATTGCGGTAACCGCCAAAAACCCTAAGATCACAACAACGATAACTAACTCTATAAGGGTAAAACCTGACTGTTTTCTCATAACAACCTCTTAATTATAATATTAACTTTGCTTTAATTTTATTCTAACAACGAAATACTAATAAAGTCACTTACTTAGTTACATTTCCATAAAAATTAGAATAAAACATCGTGTTTACGCTAATCCTGAGAACGAGCCAGTAGATTTTAGTGTCTTAATTGCACCTGACTGACTTTGCCATCATGGCGATAGTAAGTAAAATACTCACCACTGGATAAACTATATTGACAATAATTCATCTTCTCATATGTAGGGCCAACCAACACTGCCCCAATAGGTTGCTTCATATAAACTAAAGGTGATCCCATCACAAAATGCCAAATTTCTTGGCATGATAAATCTGAACTTCCAGCGTCAACCCAGCCTTTGCTATTAACAGGAACCTTTACCTCATTGCTACCATCGGCTAGCTGGTTACTAGCTTGAATCTTAACCAAATGTGGTTGTTTATCCATAAACCACTGTGCACGAATACCATTGACTCTTGCAGAAAAAACTTGCGCTATCGATTCGAAACCAGCACGGGTCAGTTGTCCTTGGTGTTTAAAAAAATAAAATATAAAAGTCGCCATTAATAATGCTACCAGTACAACTACCATAAGAATTTCTGCTAGAGACTTTTCTTTTTTTTCAGCAACCTGTAATGATGTCATTGTTTTACCATATAAAGAAGTTCATTTACTTACCTTGGAATGCTGACATCATATCCCACATAGGGGTAAAGATACCTAACGCTAATACCAAGACCATAACAGCGACAATTGCAACCATAATAGGCTCAATACGCGCTGTTAATGTACTAAGTTCATAGTCTACTTCTCGTTCATAATAATCACCAACTTCTGCCAGTAACTCATCAACTCGCCCTGTTTCTTCACCGACAGCGACCATCTGTAACACTAAAGGAGTAAATAAGGTACTGGTAACCGCCGAGCGTAATAAACTTTCACCACTTTCAATACTACTACGCATGGCAATAATTTTTTCACGCATAAAAGTATTATCAACGGCATCAGCAACGAGTGTTAAGCCAGATGTCATTGGTACGCCAGCACGTAAAATAATGGCAAAGGTATGAGCAAAACGAGATAGAATTGAACGTTCAATAACCCCACCAACAACCGGTAATTTCAACTTGCGCCTGTCCCAACCGTACATCCCAGCAGGTGTTTTTAAATAATACTTAATCGCAAAAAAGCCAACAACACTGGCGATCAACATATGCGGCCAATAGTTGAGAAAGAAGTTGGAGCTAGCAATCAGCATTTTAGTTGCCCAAGGTAAGTCAGCGCCGAGCTTACTAAACATATTTGCGAAGGTCGGAATTACAAAAATATTTAAAATAACTAACGCAGCAACAATGGCAATCAAAACAAAGCTAGGATAGCGTAAAGCGGTTTTAATGCGTTTACGGGTTTCTTGTTCACGCTCAAAATAGCTGGCAAGCTTTAGAAATGCATCGTCGAGATTACCTGTATTCTCGCCAACATGGACCAGAGAAACAAACAAGGGCGTAAATATTTTGGGGTGCTGATGTAAGGCATTAGAAAGCGGAAAGCCACCCTCTAGTTGCGCAGAAATATCTGTTAATGCTGACTTTAACTTTACTGATGTACTTGATTCTGCCATGCCATTAATGGCTCTTAAAATTGGCACACCTGACTTAACCAAGGCATACATTTGCCGACAAAAAACAATTAAATCGTCCAAGGTAACTTGGTTAAAGCCCAGTAAATCACTAATATCAATATTTTTTGATGAAATGTCACTATCAGCCTGTTTAGCGCTTTCTATAGATATCGGAATAATACGTTTACGGGATAATTGCTCAGCAACCATAGCGGAATTGACCGCTTCGATAGCGCCTTTTACTTGGCTACCATTGGCATCTCGCCCAATATAATTAAATGCTGGCATAATATTATTGCTTATCCTGTAACGTCAACGGTTTCAACTAAACGCAATACTTCTTCAACACTGGTGATACCTAATTTAGCATAATCAAATGCTGCAAGTGCTAATGGTCTAAACTCCGGATGCTGCTTGGCTGCTTGTGTGAAGGCCTCAGTATCTTCACGTTTTAATGCCGACATCATAGCTTCATTCATTTCTAATAATTCAAAAACACCGATCCGACCTTTATAGCCAGTATAGTGACAACTTTGACATCCCCTGCCGTTACTAAATGTAATAGCACTGATGTCACTGTCCGCAAGATTCGATAGCCACATCATTTCCTGTTGATCGGGTTGGTGAACTTGTCGACAATTTTCACAAATTTTTCGCACTAAGCGCTGCGCAATAATTGCTCTTAATGAACTGCCGACTAAAAAACCAGCTGCGCCCATATCTAATAAGCGCAGGGCACTAGTGATAGCATCATTCGTATGTAGTGTAGACAAAACTAAATGACCAGTTAATGCGCCTCGCAGACCAATTTCAACCGTTTCTTGGTCACGCATCTCACCCACCATCAGAATATCAGGGTCTTGTCGGAGCGCCGTGCGCAGTACGCTTGAAAATGTCAGGTTTATTTTGCTATTCACCTGCACCTGATTAACTCGTGGTAAGCGATATTCGACAGGATCTTCAACCGTAATTATTTTTTTACTCGCTTGGTTTAGCTCACTTAGTGCGGCATATAACGTTGTTGTTTTACCACTACCTGTAGGACCAGTAACCAACACCATGCCATGAGGTCGTGATATTTGATGGCGGATACGCTGCACAAATTGCTCTGGCATGCCTGTTTCATCTAGCGACAATAACCCAGCAGATTGATCTAGTAGTCGCATAACAACGGATTCACCATGTTGTACTGGCATAGTCGACATACGTACATCAATGCTATGGCCTTTAATTTGTAGGTTAAATCGACCATCTTGCGGTAAGCGCTTTTCAGAAATATCTAAGCCCGCCATCAGCTTTAAACGCAACACCATTGCTGAGGCAATTTTATTCTCTTTTAATATATTTTCTTGCAACACGCCATCAATACGCTGACGAATACGTAACGAGTTTTCATCTGGCTCAATATGGACATCGGATGCTCGCATTTGCACCGCATCCTCAAAAACCGATTGCAATAGCTTACCAACAGTTGCGTCACCCCCCTCTTCAAGAAAGGTACTTGATAAATCGAAGTTACTTCCTTGATCATATTCTTCCTCAAGTTGGCTAGCAAAGGATTCAATATCAGCTGTACGGCGATATAAACTATCGAAAGCGTCAAACAGTTGCGATTCCATTATCACCGCTAAGTTTAAACGTTTTGGCGATAACATTTGCTCAAGTTGATCAAGGGCACTTAAATCAGCTGGGTCACTCATACCAATGAGTACCGAATCCCCTTGATCTTCAATAATCAGGGCACGCAAACGTCTTGCATGCACTTCTGGTAATAACAAGGCAACTTCGGGGGGAATTCTTCGTTGGCTAATATCTAAAAATGGCACATCAAGCTGCTGCGCTAAAAATTCTAACAGCTGTTTTTCACCAATATGACCTAATTCAATTAAGGCATCACCGAGTTTTCTGCCACTGGTTTTTTGGCTATTTAACGCTTGCATCAATTGTTCATTACTAATGATATGTTCGTGAACAAGCAAGTCGCCCAAACGCATTTTTAATTTAGGTGCTGCCATATTATTCTCCTAGCTCTATCAGGCGTTGACGAGCAAACTGCATCGCACTATTAGATAAGTCATTGCGCGCTATTGCCTGTTTGTAGGCATCTCTTGCCAGCACAAATTTGCCAAGGCTATCTAATGACACTGCAGATCCCAACCACCATCGCCCAACATGAGGCTCAAGTGCAATAAGTTTTTCATAAGCAACAATGGCATTACCATGCTCGCTTAAGTCTGCTGCCGTATTTGCGAGTAGTGCTTGTAATTCTGTACTTGTACTATGATTTACTGGCCTTAAGACATTATAGGCTGGTCTCGGCTGGCCTTGTTCATAATAAATTCGTGCCGTCATTAAACGCATTTCTTCAGATTGGGGTGCTAACGCTATACCTTGTGATAATAAGTTCACCGCATCTTGATAAGATTTTTTACCATACCACAGTGCAGCGAGCTGTTTCCGAGCAGTTTCATGCTCAGGCATGATCAATAACACTTCTTCAAATAATGCTTCAGCCTTAATAATGTCATTACGCTCAATGGCCTGCTCAGCTTCAGTTATTTTATTGGCTGCTAGCGCCTGTGGCGTCAATTGTGTACGTGAAATAGTTAAACTTGGTTTGGTGTCGGTATCTTCAAGCTTAACAATATCGAGAACAGGTTTTTTCTGAGCAAGATCAACAACACTCTCCGGCTGATTAATTGCTTTCAGCTTGCTTACTGCAGGGCTATCACTGTTAAGCATAACTGGCTTTTCTGATAAAGCGGATAACTGCTTTGCTACATTATCAGCTTTATCCATAGCTTCTTTTTTTGCGATCGATGTTGTCGCTAAGGCTTTTTCTCGCACGGGCTCAGAGCGAATAATCGGGGGGGGATTAATGTTTTTCTCATCAGTGTTTTTTTCATTGCTATGAGCCACAATTGGCTGAGTGGTATTGGCATCGCTTTTAGCTTCAACTGCCAGCACTTGATCTTTTAACTGTTGATTTTCACTGTAAAGTTGCCAGCTAAAAATACCGAGAACATTTAATACCAAAATAGCGACAATAACTAACAGCATGCTGCGAGCTGAAATTTTTCTTGTCACAGAAACTGCAGCATTAGCCGTTCCTTTTTGTTCACTTTGACGCTGGTCTAAATCTTTTAACATTTGATTGATGACGCTCATAGCGATATCCCGATAACATTCCATGAATAATATAAGCCAACAAGCAGCGCAGTAATTAATAGGCTAGCTAAATAAAACTTGTGAGGGGGTTTATGCTGCATACCTTCAGTATCTTGAATTGCTTTTGTTAAATGTTTATTAGTGAGTTGATAACACCCTTCGCCATAGCCAAGCATCAACATTTTATGGCAAATAATATTCACTAGCCGTGGAATACCGTTACTGACTTTAGCAATTTTTTTCGCAATAGCTCGAGTAAATAAACTGGCACCTTTATAACCAGCAACCTGCAAGCGATGCTGAATATAATGTTCAACTTCCAGTGCCGTCATGGCACGCAATTTATAAGAAAAAGTGATGCGCTGCTTCAATTGTCGAAAGGCTTTTTCAGCTAAGCGTTCATCCAACTCTGGTTGCGCAAATAATACCACTTGTAATAATTTTCTAGTTTCTGTTTCAAGGTTGGTAAATAGTCGCAACGCTTCAAGGCTTTCAGCTGGTAGTGCTTGCGCTTCATCAAGGATCAACACGACAGAATGCCCTTGGTTGTGCAATTCCAATAACCTTTGCTGAATACGTTGTGTTAAAAGCTGTAGCGATATACGCTGCGCTTGCTTCACCCCAAGTTCAACAGCAACCGCACGCCTTAATTCATCAGGTTTTAAGTAGGGGTTTGGAATGTAAGCGGTGACAAAATGTTCCGGAATTTCATTTAATAATTTACGACACAGTAAGGTTTTCCCCGTACCAACCTCACCGACCACTTTAATAAAGCCCTCACCGGTTTTTAATGCGGTAAGTAATACCGCAAGCGCCTCGTCATGAGGCTCTAAACCCAAATAAAAACTGGTGTTTGGTGTTAAAGTAAAGGGGAGTTCTCTTAAACCAAAATGGTACAAATACATAGCGTGGTAACTTAATTACTAGCGGCGTTTGCGTCCGCATCTTCAGGAAACCATTGTTTTAACAAAGCACGCGCATCCTGTAGTTGGTTTTTCCAAGTATCTTGCCCAATAACAATAGGTTTTAGCAAAATAACCAGCTCTTTTTTCTGCACTGATTCACTCTTACTCTTAAATAATTCGCCCATAATTGGGATATCACCTAAGAACGGCGTTTTAGATTCAATATTAACTTTTCGGGTTTCAATGAGGCCACCAATCACAACTATTTCACCTGACTTAGCGCGTATAATAGTATCTGATTCGCGGACACTGCTTTGCGCTAATGGTAAAATAATATCTTCGTTACTTAACCGTATGGTTTTAGTTTGCTCGTCAGTAATGGTCACTGATGGGTGAATATGCAAAATAACTTCACCATCAGCATCTATTTGTGGCGTTACATCCAGTGCAATACCAGAGAAAAATGGTGTTAAATCAATTTCAGGGGTTGTGGTAGTTGAAGTACCCGTTGTCGTGGTACTAGAAACATCAGTAACAAAATATTCATCTTCGCCGACTTTAATAATGGCTTTTTGATTGTTGGTTGCTGTAATTCTTGGGCTGGAAAGTACTTGTACATTACCTTGAGTTGATAACAAATCAATCACACCACTAAAATCTTTATTTAGAAAGCTCAGGCTGGTTACCCCACCTATTGCAGAAGAAATAACATTACCAGCAATATTTCCTGTGGTTGAAAAGCCAATATCGGTACTTTCAATATGTCCTAGTACTTGATCCCACTTCACCCCTTGCTGATAATCATCATTTAAAGTGACTTCCATAATTTTTGCTTCAATAATCACTTGACGACGCAAGTGCTCTTGAGTGCTTTCAAGAAAGCTCTTAACTGCGGTGATTTCAGAAGGCAGTGCTCGAATGGTGACTAAGCCCGCTTGTGGTGAAACAATGACAGAACGACCGCCTTCATTACCCACCAATGCCGTTAAGGTTTCTTTTAATTCACTCCAGAAGTCAGATTCGTTTTCGGTATAAATGTTAATACCGCTACTGCCATTCTGATTATTACTACCTTGACCATTACTATTTTGATTACTATTGCTGCTATTATTATTGCTATTGTTACCACTTGAGTTACTACTATTAGGATCATTCTCTGAAACACCACCAGAGTTTATGCTAGTACTAGACATACCGCTGCGCTTAACATATAAATAATTTAGCGGAATTGTTTCAGTACGAATACCGGCAGGATAAACTTGAATCACTCGACCTTGGCGACGAATGTCGTAACCATACAGTGACTCAATAACATCAAGCGTTTCATCTAATGTCACATCTTTTAAATTCAAGGTGATCGTGCCACTAACCTCAGGATGAACCGCAATACTGTATGAAGAGTCATCAACAATAGCGGCAAAAAATTGCTCCGCGGCAACCCCACTTGCCGCTATTTCTAAACGTTTCTCAGCCAACAAGCCGTGACGCGCTTGCTGAACTTCTTTTTGCATAAGCTCTCGGCGAACAGAGTTCGGTAGTGCTTTTAATGGCTTAGGTGTTGCTGGCTGACTCGCTTGAGCAATCGCGTCATCTAAGGCTTGATTAACCTCAGTCGGTGGTTTTGGTGCTGATTGACAGCCGGCAAGCACAAGTACAGCTGTGCAACAAAACAATTGAATTTGGTGCTTTTTATGATTAATTATTTTTTTCATTGTGAGTTCGCTATAACACCGGAAAATAATGATAATTCCATTTTACCCTGTGGTGAATCTAGCACCACCCCTTTTGAGTTAATAGCTATCAACTCAAAACCTTTATATTTATCACCAACATTCAGCACTTGACCATCAATAATAACTTTTTTATTGCCGTCACTTCGAATAATCGATTGTAAAGTTAACCGCGTGCTTTTTTCGCTACTACTGCCACTGCTTGATGCTACTGCATCAAAAGGCTTCGTCGGATCCACTTGTTGGCTATTTGCATAATGAGGCAATGACAGTAGCAATAAAATGAGGCTAATTTTATACACCAATAAACTCCTGTGCCGTACTTAAACTATAGATTTCCACTTCTAGTTCACTAACTGGATGGGCTTTTAGTTGATAATCAAATTCTTGCCAAAAGAATTTCCAAGACAAACTTTCTAATTGTATCAAGTAATCTTTTAACTGAAAGTATTGCCCTTGTAGCTTAATTTTAATGCCATGGCGATATAAACGTAACTGCTTGGCCGGTGTTTGATCAACACTGGCAGCTAGCGTGTCTTGTTTATCCTGCTGTTCACTATTTTCAAGGTTACTTTTCGTTACTGGGCTTGCAGGCAAAACTTCAAATGAAAGTAACTTAACCCCCTTCTGTAATTTTAACAGTTTGATTAAGGCATAACGCATTTGAATAGGATCAATTAAGTCTGAGGTTAAGCTCAATAATTGTTGATCTATTTCCCCCAGCTTTGCTTGGTACTGCAACAATTCTTTCTTCAAGGCACTGTTAGGATCTTCAAGCAATGCTTGCTCTAACACTTGAATAGAATTTTTATTGTTTTCATTGCTTTGCTGTGTCTGCAAAATTTTCTCATTCAGTTGAGCGATGCCCTGATAAGCAACACCTAAAAATAAACTGTATAAGATAAAACCTATGGCGATTAAACCAGCCGTAATAATTAAATATTGTTCTCGCGGAGTGGTGTTACTAAATTTTTCACTAAAAGCCAGCCATTGCGCCATATTATTACTCCCCTTTACCCTGTGCAGAGCTAACAACAAACTCCGTTAGTTGTTGCTCATTTTCAGTCAAAGAAAAATTAATAAAGCGCTTACCTGATAAAAATGTTGAAGATTCAAAACCAGATAACCAATTCGGCACGGCATCAGGTGTACGAGCTATACCAGTAAATGTCATATTACCGTTACCAATATTAACACTCTGTAAGCTAATGTTGTTGTTATGTAACTCAGCTAACTCAGCCATTGCACTAGAAAAACCAGCACTATAAGTTTGTGCCGGGTCCGTTAATTGCTGATGTAGATGCTGCTTATTTGCAATCACTAATTTAACCGTATTAAGTTTGGCCAACAATGCCGCATCTTTACGGTTAGCACTGATAGCAGATTCTAAGTTTTGTAATTGCAGTTTTTGACTACTATTTAGTGCCTTTTCCGCTTGCAACACTGCATTTAAACGACTTAACTGTATCTGAGAGATAAAGATTAGTACCAACATAACTATCAAAGCCGTTAACCATAAAGCGACAACACGATTCAGTGTCCACAAGGCTTTTACCGGTAGTAAGTCGGCCTGTAATAAGTTAATCGAATATTTAGCCATTTTAGTTTGGCTCCATAAAATTTAACTGCGTTGAACCTATGGCTACCGCACTATTTCGATAGTTTCCCAAGCTTTCTGGCATAGTAAACAACTTCACCTCTACGTTGGTATTCTCCGCCAACTTGCGAGCTAAAAAGGCTTCATTCTGCATTGGGATCAAGACTTCAATCGCTTTAATTGGTGCTTGCTTTAATTGGCGATCAAAGTAGTCAGTCGAGCGCTGAATTTCTAAACTTAGTGAGTCAACAACGCTCATGCTTAGTTCGTCTTCACTTTTGGTGGCAATCTGGGCAAAGCCCCGTAAACGTCGACTAAAAAATAATTGACCATTTTTGATAATTAACAGGTTCACTTCTTCACCAGGCTGCTGGCAAACCAATAACACAGCGTCTTCTTGAACTGGCAACAAACTAGCAAAAGCAAACTCTTCAGTGGTAATACTGACAACATTCAAATTATCAGTTGTTAATGTTGTGACGAGTTCAATTAAATCATTTTTAGCAACACAAACAACATTAATTTTTTCATGACCACCAGCCAATATCGGCCCATCAAAATAATCTAAAACCATATTTTCGGGGGCAATACTGACTAAATCTTTTATTTGCCACTTTAAGGCGCCATGTATTTCTGCAATGGGGACGTTTGGCTTATCAACTTGCACGAATTGCGAATGAGCATTCGGCAACACCAAATGACATTGCCCAGTTAATGACTTAGTGGCAACTAAGTGCTTGAGTGCATTTTTCAGCGGATGAGCTTTATTTTCGATGACTTCACAGTGATTTTCAGTCGATTTTTTTATCAAATAACTAATCGACTGCTGCCGTAAGGCAACACCAACAATATTAGCGGACTTTGTTTGTGAGAAAACATTTTTGATACGTGTAATAATTGACATTAAGCGATATCATTCTCTTATTTACGTGTCACCATAAAACCATTATCGCTGATTCTATTTATCACGCAAGTGTTTTAATTACTTCATTTTATTTACCTTATTTCTGAGCTATAAAATATTATGTCTGCTTTATCCATCTTACAGCCAATTCATCATCCAACTTTTATTCATCATAAGATTTCTGTGCAAGTTAAGCGTGATGATCAGATTGATAAAGTTATTTCGGGTAACAAATGGCGCAAGCTAAAATACAATTTATTACATGCTAAAGCCATTGGTGCTGAAGGTATCATCACCTTTGGTGGTTGTTTTTCTAATCATATTCACGCCTGTGCTCTGGCCTGTCAACAACAACAATTATCCGCTATTGGTATTATTCGTGGCGAGCAAGATAATCAAAACAATTACACCTTAGCCTGGGCAAAACATTGGGGCATGCAACTGTCATTCGTCGATAGAAAAACCTATCGTTTACGTAACCAAGAAAGCTATTTACAGCAACTACAACAGCAATTTCCGGATTATCTTATCGTACCTGAAGGAGGCAGTAATGCGCTTGCTTTAACCGGTATGGCTGAAGTTATTGCCGAATTAAATCAACAAGGCGAGTTCGATACGCTTATAACTCCTGTAGGCAGTGGCGGTACACTTGCAGGCTTGATTTTCGCTGATAAAGCTCAGCATGAACTACTGGGGATCTCTGTGTTGAAACAAGATGGTTATCTTGAGCAACAAGTAAATGAATTATTACCTGAGGCGGCTAAATCATACCGTAACTGGCAAGTTATGAATCAATTTCATCGCGGAGGCTACGCTAAATTTAATCCCCATGATGCACAGAGAATACGTAGTTTTGCTAAAAGTGTAGGGATAGATTTTGAACCAGTATATTCAGGAAAAATGATTTTAGCTTTACTCGATCTTATTGAAGCCGGTTATTTTCCGGCCCATCAACGTATTGTATTGTTACATACAGGGGGCTTGCAAGGACTGGCAGGTATGTTTGAGCGTGGCATCCTTCCACAAAAGGACTGGCCAACACTACCTGTGGCACCAATAAACCAAAAGAGTCAGAGTTATGGTTGAATTATTGCCATAAAAAAACCCTGTTTTCATTACTGAAGACAGGGTTTTTAATAGCTAACTATTGCGCGCGATTAAGCTTCAGCAATAACCACTACTTTAATTGTTGCATCTACATCGTTGTGCACGTGAATTACGATATCGAATTCACCTGTTTCACGGATGCTACCTAAAGGTAAACGTACTTCAGCTTTAACAACTTCAACGCCAGCTTCAGAGATTGCATCAGCAATATCACGGGTACCAATAGAACCAAATAATTTGCCTTCTTCACCTGCTTTAGAAGCGATAGTGACTTCGGCTAATTCAGTTAACTTGGCAGCACGAGCTTGTGCAGCAGTAAGTTGTTCAGCTAAGTTTTTCTCTAAGTCAGCACGACGAGCTTCAAAGTGCTCAACGTTTGCTTTAGAGGCAAAAACAGCTTTGCCTTTTGGTAATAAAAAGTTACGAGCGTAACCAGATTTAACTGTTACCTTGTCGCCAAGGCCGCCTAATTTGGCGATTTTATCAAGAAGTATTACTTCCATTTTCAAAACCCCTTATTAGGTTACTTATGTAAATCAGTATATGGTAATAATGCTAAGTAACGAGCACGCTTGATCGCACGACCAAGTTGACGTTGATATTTAGCACTGGTACCAGTAATACGGCTAGGAACAATTTTACCACTTTCAGTGATATAGTTTTTTAGTACAGCTGTATCTTTATAATCGATTGCAGCAGCACCTTCCGCTGAAAAGCGGCAGAACTTACGACGTCTAAAAAAACGAGACATGGATTTCTCCTAAATTGGCTTCCTTTATCTTTCCTGACAATTATCAGTTAAATAAAATGGCCTAAATTAAATCATTTCAATTTGTTGGGCATGTAACGCCAAAAGCGGATTTCCGTTTCTGGATTCATGACGGTTAATAAAACCTGTCACTCTAATATTACAGCCTTCAATTAAATCACGAGTTAAGTGCTGTGACACATTACCTGTAGCGACAACCTGTATTCGAACAAACGCTTGTCTGTTCAACCCTGCTTCATTTTGTAGAGACTTATGGTCCATAGAAAACTGACAGTGTTTAATACCGGCTGGGCTAGTTGACGTTTTCGGTGGCTTTACCACATGTCCGGTCAATACCAAGCAATTCTCTTGACTATTTGTTATAGAAAGAGAGTTGGTCACTGGTTACTTATTCTTCGCACGCAGCTTCTTCTGCAGCTGGTGCTTCAGCAACTGGTGCTTCAACAACTGGTGCTTCAACAGCTGGTGCTTCAGTAACATCTTTCTTCACTTCGCGACGCTCATCACGACGGTCTTCTTTAGCAACAGCCATAGCTGAAGCTTCAGTTACCGCGCCTTTAGTGCGCATGATCATGTTACGAATAACAACATCGTTATAACGGAAAGAAGTTTCTAGTTCATCAATAGCTGCTTGAGGCGCTTCAATGTTAATTAAAACATAGTGTGCTTTGTGCAATTTATTGATTGGGTAAGCTAATTGGCGACGGCCCCAGTCTTCAAGACGGTGGATTTTGCCTTCAGCATTAGTGACGATGTCACTGTAACGCTGAATCATAGCTGGTACTTGTTCACTCTGATCAGGGTGAACCATAAATACGATTTCGTAATGACGCATTACGAGCTCCTTACGGTTGTAGCCTCATTGTCTGGCTCAGCCAACACCAGTTGAGGCAAGGAACAAAAGTTCAGGCTGAATTAAGGACGCGTAGTGTAGGGAAAATGAACAATAAAGGCAAGGAATAACGTGTTTTTATCAGTGATTGATATTTACTGCTTGAAAAACATCAAATTAAACTAACCGCTCTTTCTACATAGCCGTTAATAAAAAGTAGCCCGATATACGAGCTATTTTATATTTCATCAAACTTTTGATTATGGATTTAATGCGAGAATATCGGTTTTTAATAACGATAAGGTTTTTTCTGCGGTATTACCGAACACCTTACCACTAATACCAGAACGCCCAATCATACCAATAACAACCACGCCGGCCTTAGATTGTGCAGCAATACTAGTGATAACCTTACCAGGTTCACCCGCTTTGATATGAAAGTTACATGGTTCAATATCGTACTGTGAGCATATTGCTTTAATCTTTTCGTCTAATTTTTTCTGTGCATGCCTTTCCATTTCATCAGGGTATTGCACTCCTAAGTCTTTAAGTAGTATTGAAGTTGGAACGGTATAACAGACGTGCAATTCAGCATTAAAACCGTCGGCTAAAATTTTAGCTTGTTGTAAAATTTTTGTATTTAATTCCCGCTTAACTTTTTTCGTGGTACTTAAGTCAATTGCAGCAAGAATATTTGATGATTTACGCCACTTCTCGGGGGCAGAAATTAACACAGGTACTTGGCATTCTCTCAATAAGTATAAATCTGTTGAGGTATAAAATAATGACTCTGAACGATTACCCGTTTTAAACACCAGTTTAGGTTGCTCTTCTGCTACGTAGTTAGCTACCCATTTATGAATACGGGACGCCCAGACAACTTCATAGCTATAGGTTTCACTTACGGAAAAAATAGCGGCTAATTGCTGAGCCGCTTTTTCCGACATTTTAGCTAATACATCATCTTTGATTTGTTTCACATTATCGACAGCACCTATAACGTCTTCATTGCAAAAATAAACAATATGTAATGTTGACTGGTAAGCGCTTGCCAACTGACTGGCACGTTTAATGGCTAATGGTTCTTGCGTTAACATGTCTGCAATAACAAGTATCTTACTCATAAAATTCCCTTATGTTGTGGCTTAATACCTATAAATGTAATCAATAGCTCATAGAGCATGGTAATCTTTTAATTACTTTAACAAAAAGTAACAAGTACGACCTTGATATTGCGCATAAAATCAACTTATCCTATCGAGCTCAGCTAACTTACTAGGCTAGCCATAAGGACTCTAACCATTAAGCCTTTGGCGTACTATTTCAAATAAGCAAATGCCCGTTGCCACGGAAACATTTAAACTAGAAACACTACCCGCCATAGGTAACTTAACTAATTGATCGCAGTTTTCGCGAGTTAAGCGACGCATACCTTTACCTTCAGCACCCATTACTAATGCCATTGGTCCAGAGAGTTTTTCATTGTATAAACAGTTGTCCGTTTCACCTGCTGTACCAATAATCCATACCCCCATTTGCTGTAAAGCTTTCATGGTTCTCGATAAGTTGGTCACTTGTACTAGAGGTACACTTTCAGCTGCACCCACAGCAACTTTTCTTACAGTTGCAGTCAAGCGAGCAGCATTATCTTTTGGCACTATAATGGCTTGTACTCCCGCCGCATCGGCATTTCGCAAACAAGCACCTAAATTATGTGGGTCAGTGACACCATCTAAAATCAATAAAAATGGTGCTTGTCCTTTACCTTCCGCTTCGGCAAGAATGCTATCCAGATCCGCTTCAGTATACGCTTTTCCTGGTTTAACGCGTGCAACAACACCTTGATGTTGCTCACCGTCAGTTTTATCGTCCAGTACTTTACGGTTCGCCATTTGGGCGGGAATACCGTATTTTTTAGCTAAATTAATGATCGGCATTAAACGGTCATCTTCACGACCTTTTAATAGCCATAACTCAATAAACCTTTCCGGTGCGCTTTCAATCAGGGCTTTTACCGCATGAATGCCAAAAACTAACTCTTCTTGCTTTGCCATAAAATTTTCTTTCTCTATTAAATCGGTTAGTTGATAAAACAGCTGTAACGTTTTTGTTTACAGCTGTTTTGTCAAAGTAGGTTTACTGGCTTCATTTGTGTAGGTTACTAAGTTGCTTTACGCGCATTCTTACCTGGACGCTTTTTTCTCGCCTTCTTTTTGCTCGCTTTAGTGCTAGTTTTCGCACTTGCTTTAGCACCAGGTTTGGCGATTTTAGTTTTATCACTTGTTATTGTTGATTTACCATCCACATGTTTGCCACGTTTATGCTTATCTGAACTTTTGCCTTTTTTTAGTGGCTTAGCGCGTTTAAGTACAGCATTTTCACCGGCCAATGATAAATCAATTTTTTTCTCATCAAGGTTAACTGCTGCTACTTGTACTTCCACGGTATCGCCAATACGATATTTAGCGCCGGTATTCTCTCCAGACAAGCACATCCGGACATCATCAAAGTGATAATAGTCATGTCCTAACGAGGTAATATGCACTAAGCCTTCAATATGCAAATCAGCTAAACGGACAAATAAACCAAAATTAGTTACCGTTGAAATTACGCCAGTAAACGTGTCGCCAATATGATCCTGCATGTATTCGCATTTTAGCCAATCAGAGACATCTCGAGTAGCATCATCCGCACGGCGCTCTGTCATCGAGCAATGTTCACCCAGCTCAATAACGGCTTCGGGTGTGTAACAATGCCCGCCGGCATTAGCTTCATTTTGCGCTTGCTCATCTAAAATAGCTTTAATAACACGGTGAACCACTAAATCAGGGTAACGACGTATCGGTGAAGTAAAGTGACTATAAGACGGTAAGGCAAGACCAAAATGACCGATATTATCACTTTGATAAACCGCTTGGCGCATTGAACGTAAAAGCATGGTCTGGATCAGTTCATAATCTGGACGTCCGGCAATTTTTTCTAAAATATGACAATAATCTTTCGGCTCTGGTTGAGCTTTACGCTCACCCATAGAAGATAAATCTAGTCCTAACTCATTTACATAACTGATAAAATTATTATATTTATCTTCACTCGGTTTATCATGCACTCGGAACAAGCCAGGTTTTTTATGTTTTTCAATAAACTCTGCGGTCGCAACATTGGCTAAAATCATACATTCTTCAATGATTTTATGTGCGTCGTTACGCACCATAGCAACAATAGATTCTATTTTTCGATTACTGTTAAACAAAAATTGAGATTCAGTCGTTTCAAAGGCAATCGCGCCGCGCTTAGTACGAGCCGCCGTTAGCACTTGATACATTTTATTGAGATTTTCTAAATCAGGCACTAATGCTTGGTACTGTGTGCGTAACTCAGTACGATAGTCTTCATCTTTTTGTTCAGGATTTACGCCTAAAATAGTCGCAACCTTACTATAGGTAAAGCGAGCTTTAGAGCGCATCACTGACGGATAAAACTTAGCGTCAGATAGCTCGCCCGCTGCACTGATGGTCATTTCACAAACCATGCAAAGACGATCAACATCAGGATTTAACGAACAAAGTCCATTGGAGAGTTTTTCCGGTAGCATTGGAATAACTTGACTAGGAAAGTAAACCGAATTGCCACGAGCAATCGCTTCATCATCTAATGCTGTTTTATTCCGAACATAATAACTGACATCGGCGATAGCAACCCATAACGTCCAACCACCCGTAGCATTAGGTCGACAATATACCGCATCATCAAAGTCACGAGCATCTTCGCCATCAATAGTAACTAACGGTAAATCTCGCAGATCAATTCTTGGCGCTTTTGCCGACTCTTCAACTTCATCAGCAATACCACTAACTTCGGCAATCACCTCAGGGGAAAACTGATAAGGAAGATCATGCTCGCGCAAGGCTATTTCAATTTCCATGCCCGGTGCCATATGCTCACCAAGTACTTCAATGACTTCGCCTACCGCATTTGAACGTTTTGTTGGCCTTTGAATAACATTAACCACCACGACTTGACCATGACGAGCAGCTAATTTTTTATCTGGTTGGATGAGAATATCTTGCTGAATACGAGCATCATCTGGTACAACACAGGCGATATGATGGTCAACGTAAAAACGCCCAACCACACCGGCTTTACGCGGCACAATCACATCCAATATTTTAACTTCTTTGCGACCTTTACGGTCAGTGCGATCAATTAATATTGCTTCAACAATGTCACCGTGAATCACGCGCTTCATTTCGTAAGAAGAAATATAGAAATCTTTATCACCATTATCCGGAGCAAAAAAACCAAAACCGTCTCTATGACCAATCACTTTCCCGGTTAAAACATCTCGACGGTTAGCAATGGCATATTGTTTAAATTTATTAAAAACAATTTGACCACTATTTTCCATAGCGCGTAAGCGGTGTTTTACACCAACCAACATATCTTCATCAGTATATTGTAATTGCTTAACAATAGACTTAAAGGTGGGTGGGATGTTTGATTTTTCGATCAACGACAATAGCAATTCACGGCTTGCTACGGGCTTATCGTATTTGTCAGCTTCTCGCTGTTGGTGTGGGTCTTTTTCGGTCACTTTTATTCTATAATGGTTTTTTGTTTAGTATATCTTAGATCAACGCCATACCCAACCTACTTAAAAATGCAGTGAGATAATGATATTAACAAGCGATGCGAGTCAGTTCAGCTTATAGGCCAAGCAAGTTAACTGGCTAATATTTTCCGCTTTTAGCGGCATTAACTACCCGTTCAGGCATTTTTTCGGCCAATTTACTTAGCTTTGAAGTAATAACTTTATGGTTTTTTTTATCATCAGTCACTGATTGATGCAACTGTACGTACAGTTGTGGAAAATCTAACGGGCTACCATCGCCGGATAAATAAATGTTCGCTAATCTCAGTTGTGCTTTTAAATTGTTTAAGGCCGCTGATTCTTTTAAAAATAGAATCGCTTGATTAATATCCGCCTGAACAAATTTACCAACATGGTAATAACGCCCCAGCTGTTCTAACGCTTCAGACAAGCCCTGATCGGCAGAAGCTTGCATATAATGTAGCCCCAAGGGCACATCTTTTTTCACACAAACGCCATAAGCAAGCATATCACCCCAAAGAAATTGATAAGAAGGCATTTGAGATTTAACAGCACGGGCTTCAATATCTTGTACCAATTGGCAATCATCAATAACCACTTGGCTTAAGTGCTTATTCTCTTTAATGAGATCCAGTAATACGTTATCACTGTAGATTTGTACCGCGGTCAATTCTGCAGCTGAAACGCTAACAACATGAATTATTGTAAATAAAATGGTGATAAGTATTCGTTGCATAATGCCTCTTTGCATTTGAGTGTAATTATAATGGCGCTATAGGTTATATCGTCAAGCTAGCACAATAACTTTAATGCTAATTTATTGGCATAGGCTGTTATAAAGATCTAACAACTAAATCCTATGCAAATATAATACCAATCAAATAAAATAGTTTGCTAATTTAGCGTATTATTATCGAGTTGAAAGTAAAAAAGCGTGCTTAAACATATCACTTGCACTCGCTAGAATAAAATATAACAATGGCGAAGACTTGAGCAGTAAGGCGTGTTAAATGTCACACATTCAGCAATTAATTGAAAATTCAAAAGCAAACGAAGATATTGCGCGTAAATTATTTGAAATTGAAACAGAAATTTTAGCTTGTCAATCAAGTGAAGAGCTGTTGCAACGTTTATTAGACTTAATTCAAGTAAAATTTCAATTATCCAGCATTTCACTCTTACTGGCCGAGCCAACCCCATTAAGTTATTTAATCAACGGTAACTTACAATCTCATTGGCATAAAAAATACACCAAACAAATTTCTGTAGAAAAATTAACGCTATTACATTCAAATAAAAAGCCCTTCCTCAGCAATCAACTGAAGCAGCTCGATAACATCATACCGGCAGCATTACTGGCTGATGCTAAATCTGTCGCTTTGACGCCATTATCCTTAGAAGGTAAATTATTTGGTAGTTTATTATTTACTGACAAAGCATCGGCTCGTTTTCACCATAAGCTAGGCACATTTCATTTAGAGCAACTCGCCGTCAAAGTTAGTCTTTGTTTATCCAATGTGCTGATCCGAGAACAGCTTCAATACATGGCGCATTATGATCGCTTAACCGGTGCAGCTAATAGACGATTAATGGAAGTTTGCTTAGGTGAAGAGCTGATCCGTCAACGCCGTTATGGCGTGCCCTTTTCAGTACTATTTATTGATTGCAATAAATTCAAAGCTATTAATGATACTTATGGCCATGGCTGTGGAGACAAAGTGCTTACCTATGTAGCCAGTCAGTTACAAGAGTTAGTACGAGAAAATGATAAATGCTTTCGTTATGCTGGCGATGAATTCGTTGTGGTGCTTGCAAGCCAAACCCTACCCGAGGCGGAACAAGCCGGTGAGCGTTTATGTCAATTTTTTAATAGCAATCCTATGCGATATCAAGATATTCGTTTACCGATCAGTATTAGCTGTGGTGCAGCAGAAAGCGACGGCAAGCAAACCATGGATGAACTATTAAGAGCCGCTGATAAGCGTTTGTACGCCAATAAAAAAGCCAGTAATGGTATGGTATTTAAACTATAAAAATACTTGCGCAGTCAAAATACACTATATTGGATTATAAGCATAGAACCCCCTAACCACTAGCGACTATTAACGGTGTTTATCTAATCGTATTATGATCATAAAAATCAGTATTAGCGACTTAAAAAAAGGTCACTTTGTTGTCGATATTGTCGAACAACACGGGACTTATAACTTAACTCGCGCTGGTCATATTAAAAACCACACCGTTATTAGCAATCTAAAAGCTAAAGGGGTTATATCGCTGTTAATTGACAGCACCAAAACCATTGATGATGCACTCAGTGTTCCCATCCCCGAGCTACATAAGCAATCAGGGCCGGTGATCCTTGAAGTCACTAAAGCTAAAAAGCTTTTTAATGAAGCTAAAAAGCTTCAACAGCAAGTATTTCTCGATGTAAAATACGGTCGGACAATAGATATTGGCCCCATCATCGATGCCACAAAGCAAACTATCGCAGCAATATTCAAAAACCCTGACGCATTAGTTTGCGTCATTAACATTCGTAATAAAAATGAATATTTACTAGAGCACTCCGTTTCTGTTTCGGTATTAATGACTGTTTTTGCGCGCTTTTTAAAAATGGATCGGAAAATTATTCAACAACTTGCTATCGGCGCATTTTTGCATGACGTTGGTAAAATCAAAATCCCCGATCAAATCCTTAATAAAGCTGGGAAGCTTACAGCAGAAGAATATCGACTCATTCAACAGCATGTAAATTATTCCATTGATATCATTAAAGCAATACCAAAAATTTCACCACTGAGCTTGGAAGTTGCCGCAGTGCATCACGAGCGCTTAGATGGCTCTGGCTATCCATTCAACCTAAAACAAACTGACATTTCAAATTATGGCGCCATGATTGCAATTTGTGATGTTTTTGACGCGCTAACCGCAGATCGCTGTTATAAGGACAGCTACAGTCATATTAAGGCATTTAGCATTTTAAGAGAGCTAGCCTTTCAGGGCAAACTTATGCCAAGACTAGTTGATTTGTTTATCAAGTGTTTAGGTGTATATCCGGTCGGTACCTTAGTAGAACTGAACTCACACCGCTTGGCAATAGTTGAAAGTCGCAATCAAGATGATCCTATCAACCCAAAGGTGCGTTGTTTTTATAGCATTGAAAAACAACGATATATTATGGCAAAAGATATTAATTTAGCGAAAGAAGCGGATTTTATTATACGAGGCGTTAAGGCTAAAGAGTTCAATTTAGATATGAATCGAATTATCGAGTTTCTCTTATTGGAAGGTTAATCACGAGCACAGTCCATCAGACAACAAAATTATTTATCATTCAGTGTTAATGTTCAAACTTAGTTTCTTAATATATACCCATGCCACGTCAAAAGCCGAGATTCAGCTGAACCCTCATCTTGAGCTGGTATGGGTATAAAGCACGGTACGCTGCTACTTTCTAAAGTCGACCTGAACTTGTGCTGCAAAGTAAGCATACATAGCATAAATAGCCGTATTTACTTTCAGTGCTTCTGGTTCAACTTTGTCCAAAGTATCATTTTCCGTGTGATGATAATCAAAATAGTTAGCACCGTCAGGTGAAAATTTAATGCTTGGCATACCTTCATTGCTCAGCGCACTCATATCTGATTGTCCTTTCGCATTGTTATCAGGCGAAAGGGCGACACCCAGAGGAGCTAAATATTGTGCTAATTCGCGCACGGCATTTAACGACTGTGCGCCAACACCTGGAGTCATTTTATAAATACGACCAATACCAAAATCCCACTCAGCACCAATAACATGTGCAGGCATATTATCTTTATGTACTTTGACATACTGCTTGGCCCCTAATAAGCCAACTTCTTCAGCCGCAAATAAGATCACACGAATGGTACGTTTTGGACGTTTAGGTAATTGGCCAATATAATGTGCGGCCGCCATAACCATACCGATACCTAAACCGTCATCTAGTGCCCCCGTACCCACATCCCAACTGTCTAGATGGGCACCTAAAGCAACAATTTCTTCAGGTAATTCACTACCCGTAAACTCTCCAATAACATTCGCTGATGTTGCCAACACCTCAGTGTCCGTTCTAGCCGTCATCTGCAAGTACATACTTACCTCACCACCACGCTTAAGTTGATTAACTAATAAGTCAGCGTCTGGGTTAGATAAAGTTGCAGCAGGAATTTTTTGTACCTTATCATCATAACGCATCACTCCAGTGTGAGCGGTACGATTATTATCTGTACCCACCGAGCGCATTACCAATGCCGACGCGCCTTTTTGTGCCGCAACAACAGCACCATTAACCCGTGTGCCTACGGCAGGACCATAGCCTTTACCATCAATATGGCGTTCCATCTGATAAGAAACAAAAGCAATTTTTCCGTGCAAGCTATTATCTTTTGCCGCTTTTAAATCCGCAAAAGTTTCAAAGTGTGCAATATTTGCCGTAAGACCTGCTTGCTCAGTACCAATACTACCACCTAGTGCCAATACCACAACGTCATGCGGATATGGTGCAATAATGCGTGCTTTTGCTTCGCCACGTAACCAATAGCTACCGGTAACTTCCTCGGTCCAAACTTTATCAAAGCCTAAGGCTTTCATCTTATCAACGGCCCAAACAATCGATTTTTTATCGCCATCAGAGCCCATTAAGCGATGACCTACTTCTGTGGTTAATGATTCAATTAATTGATAAGACAAGTCAGATTTTAGCGTAGTAGCTTTCAATTCATTTAATTGTGCTTGTTGTTCAACATTTAATTGTTGTGCGGCAACAAAAAAACTTCCAACACTCATACATACAGCTAAACAAGTGCTAGCAATAATTTTCATTTTTGGCTTCATGGTTTACCTTAAGGCTATTATTTAACTATTTACTGAATAATTGCCGCTAAGTATCTATAAAAGCGGATTAACTTGCAATCAGTTCCCTGATTTTTCAGCGCTCAGCAAGGATAACTTTCTATAAAGATAGAATAAGAGCAAGTGTGCAGGTTTTTATGTTCAGTGTTTTTTAAAAGCTCAAAATCAATAATACCGATCAGTCTAAGAAAGTACTCTTTTTAACGAGAGTTTAAAGGCTTAGAGGCAAGCCATTGATTGCCGAACATGATTTTATCGACAACGGCGCCCTGCGTTGTGCTAATAACTCACATCCATGTGAGAAACTTGTTAAATATATATCAAAGCAAATCATTTAATCAGTGTTGGTTTTTAATTCTAGTTGCTCAACCAACTCAATTAGATCTCGCCCGATAATATCTGGCGTACCAGCTAATGGATAAAGTGCCTTACCAGGACGCATAATAAAGCCTGTTTTCCATCCGGCTTTTTCTGCGCCAGCAATATCCCAAGCATGAGCAGCAATTAACATAGCGTCTTTTGGAGCAATATTCATTTGCTGCTGTGCCCAGTGATAAACTTTTAGCTCCGGCTTAAATGTCGCTAAATTTTGTACTGTAAGTGAACCATCAAAATATTGTGCTAGGTTAGCATTTTTAAGTTGAGCTGCAATACCGGCATCTGATGAATTAGTTAACGTGATAAGTGTATAGCCCAACGCACGAAGTCGCTTTAAGCCTTCGACAACATCTTTATGTGGCGCTAGATCTCTAAACGGTGTTAATACTGCAGCGCTTGCTTGTTGAGGAGTTAAAGGAATGTTCTTTTGCTTTGCAATCATCTCTAAAGACGCAATGCCTATTTCCACAAAGCTATGGTACTGACCTGTTACATTTGCCACCAACGAGTAATGCAACATGGTAGTAAACCAATAAGGTACTAGGTCTTCCCTGCCACCTAATGCGCTAGCAATTGATTTAGAGACATTATTTAAATCCAATAGTGTTTCATTGACATCAAAAAAAATGACTTTCGGTTTAGCGAAAAGTTTAGTCTGCACTTCCTGCGCTTGTGCCATGGGTGAGATTACTGGCATAACATTGAATGCCATTATTACAGTGAGGATTAAGAGTTTAATTTTAGTCATATTGATTTTGCCTATAAAAATTGATCAGATATTACGAGTAAAAATTGCAAACTGACCTTTAGAGTGATTTATTCAAGGGATATTAGATGATGTTCGAATTTGTAACCCCAGCATGATTGCGCTTGAGCACAAATGTACCATTTGGTACATTATAAATTAAATATGTTCCGATAGGTATAAAATTATTAGCTGCTTTTCTAACCGCTTGAAAAAAGCAATACGAATCGAAGAAGATATTTTTATCATCCTTTAAATTGCAAGCAAATGAGAAATAAAATGTTCAGTAAATCTGTAAAATTAACTTTGTCCCTAGTGTTTATAATTGTCACTACCGCTTGTGCAAGTCACAATGACATAACATCAGGAAAAGTTATTTCTGTTAATGATGATAATGCAAGTGTTTACATAGCTGCTGACACTTCAACATTGCCAGGAAAGGCTATCACGGTACGCAGACTGCTTCCGACTAATACAGTACTTGAAGGAGAGCCGCTTTATTCATACCAAGTCGTTGGTAAAACGGTGATTAACGCTGAAGACAAAGCTAATTATATCAGTATAAAAGCTAATAACATTGCCATTAAAATAAGGGATATCGTTGAGTTAACTGAATAGTGTAGACAAACTATTCATCCAATTTACGCTGCAGTGGCTAAATAAATCCAGTCACTACAGCCAAATTAATCATCACTGGTATTATTGAGATAAATATGGTCAAACAGATGCTTAATAAAAAATATTAACGATTTAAAGTTTGCTTGGTGATTAAAGTGACAATATCAATCACTTTGGCAGCCTAGCTAAACGGTAATGATATTTTATACAAAACGACTACCGTAAGATTCATCTAAATATCAAATCAGGAGTTAGCATCCTTTTAATCAACATGCTGTTGGATTTTTTGATTAACTAGGGTCAATTAATTAAATAGAGAAAGAAGATCCACAACCACATGTTGTTGTAGCATTTGGGTTATTAACCAAAAATCGACTACCTTCTAAGCCTTCTACGTAGTCAACTTCACCGTCAACTAAATACTGTAAGCTCATCGGGTCAATAACCATAGTGACACCTTTTTTTACAATGGTCATATCACCATCATTGACTTTTTCATCAAAGGTAAAACCATACGAAAAGCCCGAGCAACCACCGCCTGTAACGTAAACACGCAACTTCAACTCTGGATTCTCTTCTTCCGTGATCAACGACAATACTTTAGTCGCAGCAGCGTCCGAAAATTTAATAGGTAATTCAGGATTTGACATAAAACTCAACTTAAAACGAATGAACTAGGACGATTATCTTAAACTTGACTGTTTTAATCAAGTATTATGGTGAACTCTGTGAATTATTATCAATAATTTTCAACCAAGCTTGGCTCTGATCAATGCGATTGTATTCCTGCCATTTACCCTTTGGCAAAATTGCTGCCACATTAATGCTTTCAGGAATAAAGTTATCAGGTAAGGTTAACTCGCCATTAATGACCTGAAAATATTGAAAACTAAAGGATAAATCTTTCTTTGTTAGTGTTGATAATTCCGATAATGGAATACGGGTCGGTTTATTATCTAAACTGCCGTTAATCGATAGCTCGATAAAACCTTTCGCGTAGCGTTTACGTAATAACTGTTGGACTAACACCACTTGAAAACGATAGTGAAACGGACTTTCTGTTTTGGTTAAGTTGACATTATCAATCACTAAGCCATTCGCCGCTTTTTCTGGTGCCATAACTTTTTCATAAAACGCCAACTCTTTTTTAACTTGAAAGTGCTCTTGCTCAATAGATTTTAACATTTTTTGGCTGCGTTGATTGGCCATACGCTCAACTTCCAGCTCAACATCGAGTGTATTAATGCGTTTGGTTTTTTCAACTAATTGCTGATAGAGGAAATCTAATCGTGCTTGTTGCTGCGCTAAAGTCTGATTTTGATAACTATGATAGAAATTACCTAACCGATAGCCACAAAATAATGAAATGACAACAATTGCTAATAGCAAAATTGCCGAGCGAAATGCCCCCAAGCGCATTACCATAGTACTGAGATTTATTTTTGCTAACCAATTCATTTGAAAAGTATTATGATATCCAAAAGGTCTGTAAGTATGCCCAATAAAAATAACTCAATATGAAGACAATAGTCCAGCTAAAAAAGCGCCTTGCGCTACCACAAACATCATGGCAACTCTGTTTATTAGCTGCAATTGGTGGTTTTGCATCTGCTTTGTTAGTTGTGTTATTTATTTTTGCCATCGAAGGCATTCAGTTATTCTTTCTACGCGAGAAAGACAATTATAACAGCTTAACGGCTTTAAGTCGTTTCCAATTACCAATTATTGGCGCGGTTATTATCCTCTTCTTTGCTTGGTTAACCGGTTACAAATATATCCGTAGTGGTATTCCCTATGTTTTACATCGCTTAAAAATTGCCAATGGCGTTATGCCTTTACGTAATACTATCAATCAATTTATTGGTAGTACCATAGCACTTGCTGCTGGTTTCTCAGTTGGTAGAGAAGGTCCTGCGGTACACTTAGGTGCGGCATGCAGCAGCTATATAGGTAATAAGTTGAATTTACCTTACAACGCTATTCGCAGCTTAAGTGCTTGTGGTATTGCTGCTGGTATAGCCGCTTGTTTCAATACCCCGGTAGCGGCTGTATTATTTGTTATGGAAGTTATTTTACGTGAATATAAAGTTCATATCTTTATCCCAGTAATGATTGCTGCCATTGTCGGTTCAATGACCACCAGTAGCATTTTTGGGCCAAACCATGAATTTGGTTATTTCAGCGTGATAACATTAACCAAAGACCATTATTTAATATTGGCCTTACTCGGTATTGCCTTGGGTGTGATTGCCTTTGTCTTTAATCGTTATTTAATATTGGTGATCAAGCACAGTGCGCGCTTTCATATTGTTCCCCGTATACTTACCGCAGCATTTATTACTGGCGCACTTGGCTACGCCGTGCCTTATGCCATGGGTACTGACCTAAGTGCAATAAATTTCTCTCTACAAAATAATGTCGAATTACAGCTATTAATCGGCTTATTAATAGCCAAAATGATCATGACTATTATGGCGCTTGGTTTAGGGATACCTGGAGGCATTATTGGCCCTATTTTAGGTATTGGCGCCATTGCCGGTACGTGTGGCTCCATGATCGCAGTGCATTTTATGGCCGGCGATATTTCTGCCAGCGATTTTGCCTTAATGGGTATGGCTGGTTTTATGGCGGCAACACTCAATGCTCCCTTAGCTGCACTACTTTGTGTGGTAGAGCTTTCTAATCAAATTGAAATTATTATTCCGGCAATGATTGTTATCACTAGTGCTTGTATTGCTTCTGGGCAATTTTTTGGTAACCGTTCAATTTTTATCTTGCAGTTAGAAGTTCAAGGCTTGGCATATCGCCGGCCACCAATTGAAAAGTCCTTACAGCGCATCGGCGTTATTGGCGTAATGGAAGAAAATATTACCTTATTGCAGCAAGCTGATGAGGATTCAATTACTGAGCTATTATCAAATCAAACCTCACAGCAGCACGTTATTTGTCAATTAATTCAGCCTGATGAGTCAACACAGTTTGTTTTTTATCAAGCCAGCCGAATCAAAATTGACGCTAAACCGACAATAGAAAAGCACACTCTGATCCCACTACATAGTCAATCGACATTAGCCGAAGCCTATTTATTACTGGTAAAGAAAAGAGCTGGCGGAGTGTATATATATCAAGATAATCCAAATGAAATTATGGGTATAATACCCTTTGATACCATTCGTTCTTATTTATTGAAAGGAAAAACTAACTAATGAATAGCATTCTTTGGCTTAAAGCATTTCATGTGATTTTTATGGTCGCGTGGTTTGCGGGTATTTTTTATTTACCACGCATTTTTGTTAACCACGCCGAATCAAATGAGCCATTAGTACACCAACAACTTAAGGGCATGGAACGTCGATTACTCTTCTTTGTCACGCCCTTTGCTATTTTTACGGTTTTATTGGGCATCGCAATTATTTATCAATATGGTTACCCATGGTTTGTCGCGGCAAAGTGGCTACATATAAAAATCACACTCGTTGTGCTATTACTTATTTATCATGGTTATTGTTTTAAATTAGTCAAAACATTTGCCGCCGACAAAAATACTCGTTCAGGTAAGTTTTATCGATTTTTTAATGAGATACCTGTCATTATATTATTTGTTGTTATCATACTAGCTTATGTAAAACCGTTTTAAACCGCTAGGGTCTGTTAAGCTTTTATTTTAGCCTCTGCTATAAATTGAAAGATCAACAGCCCCTAGTGAAAGCAGTCTAGCCACAATGATTTATTGCTCAATATCGCTCGACTTTTATCTGATAATAAAGGGTTATCTAACATAAAAACCTTACGTTGTGGCAAATTGGCTTTTAGAAACATATTTTGTGTTACTGGGTGCTGAAAAAAAAATTGTTCAAATGCCCCCGAGTCAACTATGCGAGTAAAACCGTATTCTATTCTCTGTGCCAGACGACGATTTTCTTTCTTAGTAAAAAAATACATTGGTGCTGGATACCTTAATAAAAAATGTTGTTCAACCGCTAAGTGCTCCTTATCCGCTATCTCCAACCAAGGTTCATGTATCGCTCTAGGAAAATAATCAAAACGGTGTTTTTCTAGCATGGTTAACAATGAAAATCCCCGCCCTTCAATCACATCAAAACCATTTGCACGTAAAATATCGCTATCAGGCCAATCGTAGCCTTGACCAAGTGACATTTTCTTTAATTTATCGAGCGTTACATCAGATGAAAAAATGGCGCTATCACTTTTACGAATAACAGCAATACGCACTCCCATAAGACCTTTTAATAATGGTATATAGATCGCCTGCAGATCTTGCTCTAAGGCTTGCGATGTCATGCGCCAAGCAACATCAATAGTTCGCCCTTGCTGCAGCATAGCGGAAGCTCTACCTTGTGACATATCTAAGAGCACTGGGCTCAGTTTAAAGTCGCCATATTGCTCGCTTGAAGCTGCTAAGATCAAGGTCAGTAAATCAATATAATACGCTTGTTTGGCCTCAGGGTAGGTCTCAGAAATGTTATAACGGACCACATCAGTAGCATCTGCACACATACTACTGATCAGCATAACAATTAGTAGTGGTGATATTAGTAACATCCGCATATTAATCAATCCCTAACTTCTTTAATCACTGCAACTAACACTCTAGTGTACGGATATTTACCTCATGGCTAAACTTAGCCTATTTTGTTACTTCAAATCAAGATAATACATTCTCAGCATTTAACTTTTGTGCTATATTTCGCAGCAAATTTGGTTGTTGACTCAAAAGCAATAACCGACAAAACGATGAAAACAACCAAGGTGCGAAAATTCTCTACCTTGCTAATGATTGCAATAATTTAGGCATTACCTATGATGAAATTTGAAGGCAACCATATCCTATCTGTATCACAATTCGATAGAGAGAGTATTTCCCGTATTTTAGAGATCTCAACCTTAATGGCACCCTACGCCATGCGAAAAAAACGTTGCCATGTGCTTGAAGGTGCCATATTAAGTAACTTATTCTTTGAGCCGAGTACTCGTACTCGTGTCAGCTTTGGTACCGCTTTTAATTTATTAGGTGGTTTTGTCCGAGAAACCGTTGGTCAGGAGAACTCTTCACTGTCAAAAGGTGAATCTTTATTTGACACTGCCCGTGTCATTAGTGGTTATTCCGACGTTATTACCATGCGACATCCAACAATGCACTCAGTTGCAGAGTTTGCCAAAGGCAGCAGTGTTCCCGTGATCAACGGTGGTGATGGTGCTAATGAACACCCAACCCAAGCATTACTTGATTTATTTACTATCCAGTCTGAAATGGCGCGCTACGACATGGGCTTAGATGGCTTAAATATCGTTTTAATGGGTGATTTAAAACATGGTAGAACAGTACATTCATTATCAAAGTTATTGAGCTTATACAACAATATAAAAGTTACTATGATTGCCCCCCAAGCATTACAAATGCCAGATAGTGTTGTTGCTACTTTATCTGATGCTGGACATCAAGTAGTGATGGCTGACAAAATCGAAGGCCATTTAGCTTGTGATGTTATCTATCAGACGCGTATTCAACAAGAGCGTTTTGCCAGTAAGGATGAAGCCGATTTATACCGAGGCCATTTCAGCTTAAACAAAACGGTTTACCAGCAATACTGCCACAAACATACCGTAATAATGCATCCATTACCGCGAGATTCTCGTGCTGAAGCTAATGAGCTCGATATTGATCTAAATGATTTAGATAATTTAGCCATATTTCGACAAGCACAAAATGGCGTACTGGTTCGTATGGCGTTATTTGCCTTAAGTTTAGGTGTTGAGAATAGACTTAGTCATTATGAAAAGCCTGTCACTTGGCACACCAACAAATACTGATTTCAATCTTAATAGATAGATTACGTTAACAACGAGTAGAATATTATGACAAAAAATTCACAGCAGTTATTTAATGCAGCCCAAGATATTATTCCCGGCGGTGTAAATTCGCCGGTTCGTGCCTTTAATGGTGTCGGTGGTACGCCAGTGTTTATTAAAAAAGCTCAAGGCGCTTATGTTTTCGATGCTGAAGGCAAAAAGTATGTCGACTATGTTGGTTCATGGGGACCCATGATTTTAGGCCATAATCATCCCGCTATTCTTCAAGCGGTTATTGAAACTGCACAAAATGGCCTGAGTTTTGGTGCGCCAACAGAATTAGAAATAACCATGGCAGAGAAGGTGCGTGAAATCGTGCCTTCAATGGAAAAACTGCGCATGGTCAGCTCAGGTACTGAGGCCACTATGAGTGCCATAAGACTTGCTCGTGGTTTTACTGGCCGTGATAAAATATTGAAGTTTGAAGGTTGTTACCATGGTCATGCTGACTCGCTATTAGTAAAAGCCGGCTCTGGCATGCTAACAATGGGCGTACCTAGCTCACCAGGAATTCCTGATGATGTGGCTAAACACACCCTCACAGTTAGTTACAACAATCTTGATGAAGTAAAAGAAATTTTTACTAAATTTGGCGATGAAATTGCCTGTATTATTGTTGAGCCCGTTGCCGGAAACATGAATTGTGTGCCTCCTGTAGAAGGATTTTTAGAGGGCTTACGTGCCGTTTGCGATCAATACCAAAGCGTTTTGATCTTTGATGAAGTTATGACCGGCTTTCGTGTCGCATTAGGTGGTGCGCAAGCACATTATAACATCGTGCCAGATTTAACCACCTTAGGTAAAGTTATCGGTGGTGGTATGCCAGTAGGCGCATTTGGTGGCAAAAAAGAAATAATGGATTACATTGCCCCCGTTGGTCCTGTTTATCAGGCCGGAACATTATCCGGTAACCCTATTGCTATGGCAGCGGGTTTAGCTTCACTTAATGAGTTAACTAAAGGCAATAAACATCAACAGCTCAGTGATGCCACGGAAAAGCTAGCCATGGGCTTAAAAGCCGCCGCAGAGCGCAATGGCATTTCACTATCAATTAACTACGTTGGTGCTATGTTTGGCTTTTTCTTTACTGAAGAAGAGCACGTTACTTGCTTTGCTCAAGCAACAGCCTGTGATGGTGAAAAGTTCAAGCGCTTCTTTCATTTAATGCTGGAAGAAGGTATTTATCTTGCTCCTTCTGCATTTGAAGCCGGCTTCTTATCAACCGCTCATGGTGACGAGGAAATTGAGTTTACCTTAGCTGCTGCTGATCGCTGTTTTGCGCAATTATAAGCGAATGACTATAACAAAAAAGGTAAGCATGATGCTTACCTTTTTTTGTTTGCTTAAATAAGTTGGTATTAAACTTAACCTTGGCTATTTTTTCACTACTGACAAGCTAGGTTTTTTAGCTTTCGATGCTTGAGCACCTTGCGGCTTAATTGACGCCTTAGTATCAGTTTCATTACCTACAGATTTTACCGTAGACATAATCGGTGATGGCTCGAGCTTTTCAACCATAGTATCCGGCTCAGGATGTTCAATCGCTAACGATGTTCCTGCACCATTTTCTTTGGCATAAATAGCAGCTACAGCACCATAAGGCACGCTCATATGCTCAAGCTTACCACCAAAACGAGCACTCAGTTCAATCGATAGTTCACCCATAGCGATACTACCTACCGCCGATGCTGAAACATTCAAGACAATTTGGCCATCGTTAACATATGACATAGGCACCATAACACCATAAACACTGACATCAACAACAATGTAAGGTGTTAAGCCATTATCAGAAATCCAGTCATAAAAAGCCTTAACGATATAAGGCTTGTTCGATGTCATCTCATTACTCATCTCTAGCGTCTTTAAACCGGAGCGCCAAAGCGTAATTCACGCTCAGACTCGGTTAATGACGCTTGAAAGGACTCACGTTCAAACACTTTCAACATGTATGACTTAAGTTCTTTTGAACCTTGACCTTCAAGCTCAATACCCATAACAGGTAAACGCCACAGTAACGGTGCTAAGTAACAATCAACTAAGCTAAACTCTTCACTCATAAAGTAAGGCGCTTCATTCAAAATAGGCGCAACACTTAATAAACTTTCTTTCAATTCTTGGCGGGCTTTTGCTGCAGCATCCGCAGGTCCGTTATAGATGGTTTTCGCAAGACTATACCAATCTTGCTCCATACGATACATCATTAAACGACTACGACCGCGAGACACTGGATATACTGGCATCAATGGTGGATGCGGAAAACGTTCATCCAAGTATTCAATAATGATTGATGCTTCATAAAGTGCTAAGTCACGATCAATTAACGTCGGCACAGTGCCATAAGGATTCAAATCAAGTAAATCCTCTGGTAAATTGGCTAAGTCAACCAAATGGATGTCAACACCGACACCCTTCTCTGCCAACACGATGCGGGTTTGATGACTATACATATCATCTGCATGCGAATATAAAGTCATAACAGAGCGTTTGTTTGCGGCTATGGCCATAATGCCTCCAAAAAATTCTTAATTAAAAAAACTAACAAAGGGGGCCAAAGCCCCCAGTAATATCTAACATTTACACTGTGCTATATAACATTAATAACTAGTGTACATCTCTCCAGTATTCTTTCTTCAATAAGTAAGAAAAGAATAGCAGGATAAATAAGAAACCAATAACCCAATAACCCATGCTTTCGCGTTCAAGTTTATTTGGTTCACCGGTATACTCCAAGAAATTAGCTAAATCACGAGCAAATTCGTCATATTCTTCTGTGGTCATTGAACCGCCAGTAGCTTCAGACAAATTACCGTGTTCATCTATTGTACGAACCCCTTGGAGGTTTTGTAATACGTGTGGCATACCCACATCTTTAAAAACTTTATTGTTAACACCAAATGGGCGGCTTTCATCAACATAAAAAGAACGCAAATAAGTGTAGATCCAATCAGGGCTTCTAAAACGTGCTTCAAGTGTTAAATCTGGTGGTGTACTACCAAACCACTTAGCAGCTTCTTTCGCCGGCATCGTATTAGTAATATGGTCACCGACTTTTTCACCGGTATACATATAATTAGCTACGCCGTCTTCATCAGAAATACCTAGATCTGCAAAAGTACGATTGTAACGCTGATATTTAAGTTCATGACAAGCTAAGCAATTATTAATGTAAGCTTCAAAACCACGTTTTAATGAGGCTTTATCCGTTAAATCATTGTTGGCTTCATCTAAATGCAAGCTAGAGCCAGCCGCTAAGGCTAACATAGGTAGCATAGCTAAAACTGCTAAAATAAATTTTTTCATTATCCTGTTACCCTCTCTGGAACTGGCTTAGTTTTTTCATTTTTACTGTATATCCATAGCGCAACGAAAAAGCCAAAGTAACCGAAACTAGCAATAGTACCAATCATATTATTCAGTGGGGTTGCAGGTAATGTCCCCAAAACACCCAAAATGATAAAACAAATGGCGAATTGCACAAGGTTAACGGTATGAGCAGTACAACGGTAGCGTAATGATTTAACCGTACCACGATCAAACCAAGGCAACATAAACAAGGTGATAATAGCACCAAACATACCAATAGCGCCTAAAAGCTTATCAGGAATAATACGTAAAATGGTATAGAATGGACCAAAATACCAAACCGGTGCGATATGCTCTGGTGTTTTCAAGCCGTTAGCTGGTTCAAAGTTTGGCGCTTCCATAAAGTAACCACCGCCCTCTGGCGCAAAGAACATCACCCAACAAAAAACAATAAGGAAAATAACAACGGCAACTAAATCTTTTACGGTGTAATAAGGATGAAATGGTATCGCATCAACAATATCGTATTTCTTAGTGTATTGTTCGTGGAAAGTAAATTTACTTTGTTCTTCAAGAGGAACACTACCTTTAGGCTTTTTAATGTTCGTGCCGTCAGGATTGTTTGAACCCACTTCGTGTAACGCTAAAATATGTAAGAAAACTAGCACAACTAACACTAATGGTAAGGCAATGACATGCAAGGCAAAGAAACGGTTTAGCGTCGCGCCAGAGATAACATAATCACCACGGATCCAGAGCGTTAAGTCATCACCAATCACGGGGATTGCGCCAAAGATTGAGATAATAACTTGTGCCCCCCAATACGACATATTACCCCAAGGTAATAAGTAGCCCATGAAGGCTTCAGCCATTAAAACTAAAAAGATTAACATACCGAATAACCACAATAACTCACGAGGTTTCTGGTAAGAGCCGTACAACATGCCGCGGAACATATGCATATAAACAACGATAAAGAATGCTGACGCACCCGTTGAATGCATATAGCGCAATAACCAACCGTAGTCGACATCACGCATGATATATTCTACCGAAGCAAATGCACCATCGCCTGATGGTTCATAATTCATTGTTAGCCATACACCAGTTAATAACTGATTGACTAAAACAACACTGGCCAAAATACCGAATACATACCAAAAGTTAAAGTTCTTTGGCGCTGGGTATTGTGCCGCATGTTTGTTCATTGCATCCATCAAAGGTAGACGCTGTTCGATCCAAGCCATTAAGTTATTCAACATTATGCTTCTCCTCCAGACACACCAATTAATAAGGTATCTTCAGTAGGGAATGAATGCTCAGGAACCATCAAGTTGGTCGGTGCTGGTACACTTTGGAAAACACGACCAGCCATATCGAATTTAGAACCATGACAAGGACAGAAGAAGCCATCTTTAACACCAGCAACGTGCTGTTCGAAGTCACCTTTATGGTGAGTAGGAGCACAACCTAAATGAGTACACACACCGAGCGCCACCAAAAACTCTGGTTTAATCGAACGAAACTCGTTAGTCGCATAAACGGGCTGTTGTGGTACTTCTGATTGTGGATCTTTCAATTGGTCGTCATGTGTACTTAAACCAGAGAGAATTTCTTCGGTTCTACGTACGACATATACTGGCTTACCGCGCCATTCAGCACGAATTAATTGACCAGGCTCTATTTTACTTACATTGACTTCAACCGGTGCACCTGCGGCTTTCGCACGCGCACTAGGGTTCCAAGAACCAATGAAAGGCACAGCCACACCGACAACACCAACACCACCAACTACCGAGGTAGCCGCAGTTAAAAAGCGTCGACGGCCGTTGTTAACGGGCGCATTGCTCATTCAAACTCTCCAATTATTATCTAGCTAAAACAACAACACATGACTAAGAAAATCACTTAGTTATTGTGCAGATTGCTGATCGACTAAATCAACGACAAAAAAATTGTTCTGATGATAAAGAAAACCCTTGTTTTTTACAAGGCAATTAACCTTTTCAGCATAGGTTTATGCAAATAAAAGTTAATTGTCAATTGTCACACCAAGCAAATGAAAACTATTCGTATTTATGACTTTACTATCTTGTGTATTGTACATCTATACTGGTAAAAACTTTAACGCTTATTAACTGGCAACTAATAGTTATTTAAGAAATGAGAAACGATTTTTTACCGGATAGTAAACCGACATTTGCTGATAGGCATTTTACGAGCCTCAAAACAAAAAAACATGACGTCGATCAAATTTTTACCATAAAAAAACCGGCAAAAGCCGGTTTTTGAAATCGTAAACGTAAATATTAACGTTTTGAAAATTGTGGCTTTTTACGAGCCTTGTGTAAACCAACTTTCTTACGTTCAACTTTACGAGCATCACGAGTAACGAAACCAGCATTACGTAGAGGACTACGTAAAGTTTCATCAAACTCCATTAATGCACGAGTAATACCGTGACGGATTGCGCCAGCTTGACCAGAAATACCACCACCAGTTACTGTGATGTTAAAGTCAAACTTTTCTAACATTTCAACTAAGTCTAATGGTTGACGAACAACCATACGAGCCGTTTCACGACCGAAATATACAGAAATGTCACGTTTATTAATTGTGATAGCACCGTTACCAGCTTTCATGAACACACGAGCAGTTGAGCTCTTGCGACGACCAGTACCGTAATATTGATTATCAGCCATTGCTTACAGCTCCAAAAGTTGTGGTTGTTGTGCAGTATGTTTATGTTCAGTACCCGCGTAAACTTTAAGTTTACGGAACATTTCACGACCTAAAGGACCTTTAGGTAACATACCCTTAACTGCGAATTCAATCACGCGCTCTGGAGCTTTTTCGATTAGCTTTTCAAAGCTAATTTGCTTAAGACCACCAACAAATTCTGTATGCGAGTAGTAAATTTTACCTTTCGCTTTATTACCAGTTACTTTTACTTTCTCAGCATTGATAACAACGATGTAATCGCCAGTATCTACATGAGGAGTATATTCTGCTTTATGCTTACCGCGTAAACGACTTGCAATTTCAGTAGCGATACGACCTAAAGTTTTATCTTCGGCGTCCACTAAGAACCATTCGCGTTGTACGCTCTCTGATTTAGCTACAAAAGTTTTCATTAAAAAACCCAATTTTAAAAGTGTTACTTAAATAATAACCTAAGAAAACCTTAAGTTATCCGTTAAAGACTACGCTATTGCCCCTTCGAGCATCGAGTCCGTTGCCGGTCCTCTGGAAAAAGAACAAGCTTTGTAACGTAGGGAGCGCGGATTATACAGAACAAAGCTTAAAAGATCACGCCTAATTTTTAATCTTTTTCTACTATTGCTTAAAAAGCATAAAATTTTACTACGATTTACTAAATACTTCGTTCAATCATTGTTTATCCTGCTCTAATGTACTTAGCTGTAATTTAATATAGCTAGTCATATGAGCTTCAATTTTAGGAAATTCTTCAGGATAAAGTGCTTTAATCTGCATAAGGGCTGAAATCGTTCCAAGCCGATAGGCTTGAGTGGCGACCATACTTGCTGTTTGAGCGTATATTGGCTGATAATTTTTATCAGTTAAGCTTGTCCCGGTTCTTTTTTCATAAGCTTCATCTATATTGTTCATTAATATAGCAGAATATTTATAGCTATCACTAATGTCAGAAAACGCTAATATTGCCTTTTTATCTTTTACTATTATGGCATATATTTCTGCATCAATAATTTCAGCAAATGGTTTTTGTCGGTCAAAAAAAGCCGCAATAAAATGTTTATAAACTACACGCATTGAAAATAAATCGGCTCGCCAAGTATTTCCTTCTGCCTTTTGAGTTGTTTGCCAAGGTAATATTGGCTGTTCGTCAGCAGGATATTGTTTAGCCAAAGTCAGTGCGTGTTGACATAATTCAGCACTGATGTCCGGATGATATTGCTTAATTATTTGTAAGCGCTTTTTATAAGCCGAAGCATATATTTTGCTAAAGAGTAGATAATATAATTTATTGCTATCTTGTAATATTAACTGTTCATTATCGGACGCTAGCTCTTTATTCATTATTACTTGATCAATAATGAATTGATTAAACAATCCAAAGCTTGAATTAATGACGCTTGATACGCCTAAAGATTGTTCACTACAAGCAGAGTTAAACAACTGTGCCCGCCAAACCAAATACTCACTCTGCCACATAGATTTAAGTGCTTTTGGCAAATATTTTTCTGTGATCTCGAGTGAATTTCTAAAGGGATTATCAGTAACCTGCGCCGATACGTTAAGTGTAACTGTAGCAACTAATACGACGCTAAAGTAAATCAATTAATTTTTAATCATTTTTTTAAATTCCATTTCATTCTTATAGTTTTTTTATATTGTATTGAAAGAATGATTAAAAGTTAATGGTTATTAATCAGGTATGTAAACTGTTAAGGTAAGTGTTCACTCGCTAAATAATCATGCGATTGCATTTCCTGTAATCGACTCAAACAACGCTTAAATTCAAAACTTAATCGACCATCAGTATACAAATACTCTAATGCCACTTCCGCTGACATAATCAATTTAACATTGCGCTCATAAAACTCATCAACTAAAGCAATAAAACGACGCGTGCTATCATCATTATCTGCTCCCATCTGCGTGACATTAGCCAATAAAACCGTATGATACAATCGACTTAACTCCATATAGTCACTTTGGCTGCGCGCAGATTCACACAAGGTAGAAAATTCAAAGTGCACAACACCATCAGCTTCTTGTACTGTGGTTAGCGCACGATGATTAATTTCAATCACTTTATCTTTTTGACCAACTTCCAAGGATAATTGTTGAAAGTAATGTCTTAAGTTTTCATCGGCTTGTTGGTCTAACGGAAAGTGGAATATTTCTGCCTGCTCTAAAGTACGCAAACGATAGTCAACACCACTATCAACATTAACAACATCACAACATTCATTAATCAGCTTTATAGCGGGTAGAAAACGTTCACGTTGTAAACCATTACGATACAGTTCATCTGGAATAATATTTGAGGTCGCGACTAAAGTGACATTATGGGCAAATAATTCTTCAAATAAAGTCCCTAAAATCATCGCATCGGTAATATCAGAAACAAAGAACTCATCAAAGCAGATAATACATGTTTCATCGGCGAAGCGTTTAGCGATGATTTTCAGCGGATCAGCTTGCCCCTGTAAGGTCTTAAGTTCTTCATGCACACGATGCATAAAGCGATGAAAGTGCACGCGCATTTTATTGTTAAATGGCAAACAGTCATAAAAGGTATCAACGAGATAGGTTTTACCACGGCCAACACCACCCCAAAAATAAATTCCTGTAATAATCGTTTTTTGTGGTTTTTTAACCACGCGCTTCCAACGGTTCAGCACTTTTTTAAAACCAGATACCGGCAACGGCTTAGTGCTTAAGTCTTCATATAAACGCTGTAAATTTTTTACCGCATTTTCCTGTGCCGCATCAAAAAGAAAATCATCGCGAGTTAAATCTCGAGTATACTTTTCCATAGGGGATAATTTAATCATTTAACAACCGTTTTATTCGCACTAGTTTTATTTTCATACACGGTTTACATCTACTGCCCTTGAAAAATATTTTTTAACAAATATATTCATTAGGAAAGTAGCGTGAAGCACGTTATATTGAATTGGATTGAAGGTTATTTTCTCTAATTTTTTCCATGAATACAATGAAGGTATAAAAATATGAATGTTGTTTTAGGGTTCGGGCTATTTATCGTTGGTGCTATTATCGGTTTTTTTGCTAACAGAATGCTTTCTTCCTCTGCTCAAGAAACGCAAAAACTTGCCGCGAAAGCCAGCCAAAGTGAGTCAGAATTAGCACAGTACAAACTTGATGTTGCTGACCATCTTGAAAGTTCAGCAAAACTACTTGAGCAAATGAACAGCACTTGCCAAACCGCAATGAGTCAGATGGCGCAAAGTACCCAGTTACTACAGCAAGCGACACCTGAAAACATTGAAAACATGCCGTTTTTTTCGAAAGAAACACAAGAACAATTAGCGCAAACAGTCAACTTACGACACAAGAAAAATTTGCGCCAAAATGATGAAACTGTATCAGAGCCCCCCCTAGATTATTCTGGTGCACCAAGTGGTTTGTTTGACGATAAGAAACATAGTGTTACAAATAGCACGAGCAATGGTTAGGAACTAATTTTTTTATTCTATGTCTTTAATTGGGTATAAATACTTTAGTTAGGAGTTTTCTATTATATGAAAAAATTATCAGTTTTAATAAATACCGTATTACTTTCCAGTACGATTGCCATGGCAAGCCTTCCTGTCCAAGCGGGCTTACCTCAATCGGTTAATGGCCAGACCATGCCAAGCCTCGCTCCCATGTTGGAGCATGTAACTCCTGGTGTAGTCCTGATTTCCGTACGCGGCACTCATGAAGTTAAACAGCGTGTTCCTGATGCTTTTAAATTTTTCTTTGGTAACCCTCGTCAAGGCCAACAACAAGAACGAGAATTTCGTGGTTTAGGCTCTGGTGTTATTATTAATGCCGATAAGGGCTATATCGTTACTAACAACCATGTTATTAACGACGCCGACGAAATTCAAATTACTTTAAAGGATGGCCGTCAACTTGAAGCAAAAAAAATTGGCAGTGACGAAGCGAGTGATATCGCTTTATTACAAATAGAAGCCGATGATCTCGTGGAAGTAAAGGTCGCTGATTCCGATAGCTTACGGGTTGGTGATTTTGCCGTCGCTATTGGTAGCCCATTTGGCCTTGGGCAAACAGTAACATCGGGTATTGTTAGTGCTTTAGGCCGCAGTGGTTTAAACATTGAAAATTATGAAGACTTTATACAAACCGATGCCGCTATCAATAGTGGTAATTCAGGTGGTGCTTTAATTAACTTACGTGGCGAACTTATCGGTATTAATACCGCTATTTTAGGGCCTAATGGTGGTAATGTTGGCATCGGCTTTGCTATTCCAAGCAATATGGTACAAAACTTAGTCAACCAAATTATCGAGTTTGGTGAAGTACGACGTGGTGTGTTAGGTGTCGCTGGTCGAAGTGTTACCAGTGAAATAGCTAAAGCCATGGAGCTCGATACCAACCAAGGTGGTTTTGTTGAACAAGTAACACCAGATTCTGCCGCTGATGAAGCAGGTATTCGTGCCGGTGATGTTATTACCAAAGTAAATGGCAAAATGGTGAAAACCTTCAATGAACTTAGAGGTAAAATTGGTTCAATTGGTGCAGGAAAAACCGTAAAAATCACCGTGATCAGAAAAGACGGTAAAGAGAAAGAGTATGACGTCACTTTAAAGAAATCTGAAACAGCAAATATCGAAGCGGCAAGCTTACATCGTATGCTTGACGGCGCTGAACTAGAAAACAACAATCAAGGTGATGGTATTATTGTTGCTGAAATTGCTGAAAATAGTCCAGCTGCTTCAATAGGCTTACGTAAAGGTGATGTAATTAATGGCATTAATCGCCAGCGCATTGCTAATGTTGGTGAATTACGTAGTTACTTAAATGACCATAAAGGTGTCTTTGCACTCAATATATTACGTAATAACTCAGCGCTATTTTTGATGATTAGATAGCCAATATAATCAATTTATAAGCGCTTAACCTTACTTATTTTTAAAACCAAAAGCCTGTCAAATCGACAGGCTTTTTATTTCATATCTCAACAAGAGATATAATTTATAGCCTAACAACTGACAAAAACTTTTTCACTACAAAGGCTTTGTGCTAATCTACAAAAAATTAGACTAATAAAAATAATCCCATTGAAAATTATCAATGCCTTAAAGTTTTTCCTTCGCTCTGCGAGTTACGGCGTCATGTTCGCAGTAGTTTTACTATTACTGATGCCTGAATTACGTGAAAATAACCTTGTTCCTTGGCAAGTATTTACCACTACCGAGACAAAGCAACAACCCTTATCTTATGCTAAAGCCGTGCGTTTAGCCGGACCTGCAGTGGTAAACATCTACTCTGAAGATATTCAAGTCAACCCAACTTATGGCCGTCAATCACGAAAAGTAACTTTAGGTAGTGGCGTGATCATGCACAACCAAGGCTACATTTTAACCAACTACCACGTTGTGCAAAGTGCTGATTTAATTGTTGTCGTACTACAAAGAGGCCAAGAACTTCATGCCGAACTCATTGGTTACGACGTGTTAACTGATCTTGCGGTGTTAAAAGTTCAAGCCAGTAATTTACCTGTTATTCCACAAAACAATAGCTTAACGTCACAAGTAGGCGATGTTGTACTCGCTATCGGTAATCCGCTAAATTTAGGGCAAACCGTGACTCAAGGTATCGTTAGTGCCACCGGACAAAGTGGTTTAAGCACAAGTTACTTGCAGTTTTTACAAATGGATGCAGCTATTAATGAAGGAAATTCTGGTGGCGCACTTATCAACTCCAATGGTGAGCTAGTAGGCATTAACTCAAGAAAGTTTACTCAAGCAAATCCAAATCTAAATATTCAAGGTATATTCTTTGCTGTGCCATACCAATTAGCACATAAGATTATGCTAAAAATTATTGAGCATGGACGCGTTATTCGCGGCTGGCTTGGCGTTGAGGCCAATGATTCTGTTGCTAGCATCAAAGGCTTTGTTATCGGTGCTGTTACACCGCAAAGCCCGGCAATGAAAGCGGGTTTGCAATCAGGTGATGTGGTTTATCAAATTGGCGATATTCAAGTACAAAATGCCAAACAAGGCTTAGATGTAGTTGCAGAAGCCTCACCTGGCAGCGTGTTAAACTTTATGGTATCTCGGGACAACCAAAAGCTAATACTTCCTGTCACTATCGCTGAGGTAACAAAGTAGCTACAGCACATAGCGTACTATTTAACCTCAGTTCGGGTTAATGAATGCTTACCAACCTAAAAATAGAACTTAATATCAAGAACTTAATTCATCACGATAAAATAACTCTATCTCTATCACTCAACATTGATAGTTGAGTGTTTATCAAGGCGGTTCTGCGTATCCATAGCTGGCTATTGGTAGCAGATCCAACACAGATAGGCGCTAAAATAGCTTGTTGAGTAGCTTTGCTTATCCCGAACTGAGGTTATTTGGCAAACAAAAAAAATCCCAGCAACTGGCTGGGATTTTTAATATTTAGCTTAAATTAAGTAACTTGAATACGAGTAATATTGGCACCTAACGCTTGTAGCTTATCTTCAATTTTTTGATAACCACGATCAATGTGATAAATACGATCCACTTGCGTTTCCGTGCTCGCCACCAGTCCAGCAATAACTAAACTTGCTGAAGCGCGTAAATCTGTCGCCATCACCTGAGCGCCATTTAATTGCTCAACACCGGTACTGATTGCTGTATTACCTTCAATACTAATTTTTGCACCCATACGCTGTAGTTCAGGCACATGCATAAACCGATTTTCAAAAATAGTTTCCGTTGTCGTTGCCGTACCTTCTGCTATTGCATTCAGCGCTAAAAATTGCGCTTGCATATCCGTTGGAAACGCAGGATGAGGCGCAGTACGTACATTTACTGCTTTTGGCTTTGTCGTCATTTCAAGTTCAATCCAATCATCACCTGTAGTGATAATTGCACCGGCTTCTTGTAACTTGCTCAGTACAGCATCTAAAGCTTTAGGATCCGTTTTTAAACACCTAACTTTACCTTTAGTTACCGCGGCAGCGACTAAAAACGTTCCCGTTTCTATACGATCAGGCATAACGGAGTAACGTTCGCCATGTAGCTTCTCGACACCGGCAATTATTAAAGTGTCCGTACCCGCACCAGAAACTTTCGCTCCCATACTGTTTAAACAATTAGCTAAATCGACAATTTCTGGTTCACGTGCAGCATTTTCAATAACCGTAGTGCCATCAGCAAGTGCAGCAGCCATCATCAAGTTTTCAGTACCCGTTACACTAACGGTATCCATAAAGATAGTCGCACCTTTGAGACGGCCAGTATTACGCGCAATGATATAACCATTTTCAACTTCAATATCAGCGCCCATTAACTTCAGGCCATGAATGTGAAGGTTAACCGGACGTGCGCCAATGGCACAACCACCAGGCAAGGACACCTCAGCATGGCCAAAACGTGCCAGTAAAGGACCTAAAACTAAGATAGAAGCGCGCATGGTTTTTACTAATTCATACGATGCACGACAATGATCAATGCTACTTGCATCAATCATTAAACTGTCTTCACTAAGCCACTGACATTTAGCGCCAAATTGTGACAAAAGTTTAATCGTTGTTTCGATATCATTCAGTTTCGGGACATTAGCAAAGGTTACAGGAGTTTCTGACAGTAATGCAGCCATTAAAATTGGCAATGCAGCATTCTTTGCCCCTGAAATAGTAACTTCACCGCGTAGTGGTTGCCCACCAATAATTTTAAATGCGTCCAATAGTATATTCTTATCTGTCGGTGTTAATTAAAGAGGTAGGTTAAACATTTTTTCACGTTGCCAGTCAGCTGTTGTGAACGTTTTAATCGATACCGCGTGGATCACGCCTTCATTGATAACTTGTGCTAAAGGCGCATAAATTGTTTGTTGTTTTTTCACTCGGCTCAAAGCACCTAAAAAATCTGCCACAGCAATCACTTTGCATTGTGAACCATCAAATGCCACATGAATCTCATCTAATTCAACCGCATCGGTAATTAGTTTTTCAATATCTTTTACTTCCACTTTTTACTCCAAATAGCGTATATATTAGGTATCTTCTATTGGCAATAAAGTATCAACCGCACTTAGTTTTGCCAATTTTAATAAGTCATCAGGTAAATTCACTAAGCCAATATGGCAAGCTTTACTAGCCGCTAATTCAATTAATAATAGAATCCACGCTAAGCCAGCAGTATCAATTTGACTGACCTTTGCCAAGTCTAAAACCACTCGCCCATTATCAACTAATTTACGATACTCTTTATCAAATGCTCGCGTTATTGTAGCACGCGTTAAGGCACCACTAAAAATCGCTTTTTGATCTGCTTGTTGGACATCTATCATTTTAATCTATTAACAACCCTATAATACGCCATTGTATTGCTACATCGATAATAACTGACTGCTCTTATACTACTTAAAAACGATGTTTCGTGCACTTTTCTCTTTTAGCATTTCAGTGACGTGAGCTAAACCTTTTTGACGGATCAAGCTACTAAGCTCTGCTTGCTTACTATCAAGCAAACTAATTCCTTCTGCTACCATATCATAGGCTTTCCATTCACCGGTTTTTTTATGTTTGCGCACACGAAAAGAGATATTAATAGGGGCACGTCCTGGTTCTATCACACTGGTTTCGACAGAAACCACACGATCTTTCGAAAAATCTTTTGCCGGAGCAAACTCGACTTTTTGATTATTATACAAAGTAAAAACCTGTGCATAAGATGTGATTAAATATTCTCGAAATGCCGGGACAAATTCAGCACGATCGGCTTTATTGGTTTTTTTAAAGTTACTACCAATGACTTTATAAGCAGCATATTGATAATTGATGTAAGGCATCAACTCTTCACGGACAATATTCTTTAATAAATTAGGTTCGGCTTGTATCGCACTTTGTTCATTAGCAAAACGCTTGAAAGTGATATCAGCAACCGTTTTGATCATTTGATAAGGATCTTTTTTATCAACATCTGCTCCAGCATTAGCGCCAACAGCTATGGTTAATAGCGCTAAACAAAAAAAGACTTTTTTTATGACATTGCCCATCATAATTAATCACCACTCCCTTGACTAAACAAAAACTGACCAATTAATTCTTCTAGTATCAATGCGGGTTTTGTATCTTCAATAAAGTCACCTGGCTGTAAGGTGTCAACTGAAACATCAATAAAACCAGGTAACAAGCCGATGTATTGTTCACCTAATAAGCCAGCAGTTAAAATGGAAACTGAAGTGGCTTCTGAGAAGTTGTTATATTCCGCATAAATATCCAATGTAACCACTGGCGTATAGTCTTCACTGTCCAATGAAATGTCACTGACACGTCCAACAACAACACCACCGACTTTTATTGGCGAGCGCACTTTTAAGCCGCCAATGTTGTCAAACTTTGCATATAACTGGTAAGTATTACCATTGCCGGAGATGCCACTATCAGCTACTTTTAATGCCAACATTAATAATGCCGCAATACCAATAACCGCGAATAGCCCAACCAATAACTCTATTTTTTTCGACACCATGTCTTCCACCAAATTCAAAAATATCTAATTAAATAACCGCGCTCACTAATTTGTGAACATTAAAGCAGTTAAAACAAAATCTAAACCTAAAACTAATAGTGATGATTGCACTACCGTTGAGGTTGTTGCGCGACTTATGCCTTCAGAGGTTGGCTCACAAGAATACCCTTTATAAACCGCTATCCAAGTAACAACAAAAGCAAACACTAAACTTTTAATAATGCCATTTAAAATATCTTTCTCAAATGACACTTGCGCCTGCATAACAGACCAAAAGGTACCGCTATCAACACCAAGCCAGTCAACGCCAACAAGGTGTGCTCCTAGAATACCGACCGCAGAGAATATAGCCGCTAACAAGGGTAAACTAATAAAACCCGCCCAAAAGCGCGGAGCAACAACACGACGTAAAGGATCTACAGCCATCATTTCCAGACTCGACAGTTGCTCGGTTGCCTTCATTAAACCTATTTCCGCAGTCAATGCTGAGCCAGCTCGACCTGCAAATAGCAAAGCCGCCACCACAGGGCCCAATTCTCGCAATAATGACAACGCCACCATTGGCCCTAAACTTGCCTCTGCGCCATAGCCAACCAGTATAGTATAGCCTTGCAAAGCCAATACCATGCCGATAAACATACCTGACACTAAAATAATGACTAGTGACAACACGCCTACGGAGTAGAGTTGATTAAGCAGTAAAGGAAAGCCTTTACGTGGGCTCGGTATATGAAATAAGGCTGATGCTAGCATCAGTAAAGCACGGCCTAAGCCAGCGACCTGGCCAATGATGGTTCGACCAAAAATTTGCAATTGCTTCACTGCTTGATACCTCGAGCAATTAATTCTTCACGATAAGGCGCTGCTGGAAAATGAAATGGCACAGGACCATCGGCTTCGCCTTTAACAAACTGCTGTACTAGCGGTGACGTTTGTTGATAAATTTCTTCTGGCGTGCCCTGACCAATAATTTTTTGTTCTGCGATAATATATATATAATCGGCGATGCTCATCACTTCAGGTACATCATGAGAAACCACCACAGAGGTTAACCCTAATGCTTGTCCTAAGTCTTGAATCAAGCGCACAATCACTCCCATAGAAATAGGGTCTTGGCCAGCAAAGGGTTCATCATAGAGAATAAGTTCAGGATCTAAAGCAATGGCACGAGCGAGTGCAGCGCGTCGCGCCATACCGCCAGATAATTCACTCGGTCGTAAATCTCTTGCACCACGTAAGCCAACCGCTTCTAATTTCATTAACACCATTTTTTCAATGATGTCTTCTGATAGTTCCGTATGCTCACGAATCGGAAAGGCAATATTGTCGTACACACTCATATCGGTGAACAAAGCGCCACTTTGAAAGAGCATACTCATACGTTTACGTACTTCATATAGATTGCTACGTGACAATTGGGGAATATCATGACCGTCAAATAAGATTTGTCCAGACTCTGGTTTAATTTGGCCACCAATTAGCCGCAGTAAAGTGGTCTTACCAATACCACTAGGACCCATTATTGCCGTAATTTTACCTTTAGGAATCGACAAACTGATGCCATCATAGATAACACGTTCGTCACGCTTAAAGGTCATATTTTTGATATCAACTAAAATTTCGGACATATTGCTTGGGATAACATCACTGTTAATTATTGTCTTATGTCACCGAATTCTACCGCAGCGTAACATCTCAGTCATTAGAAATTAGCAAATATTTAGTAGTAAAAACGTAAGTAAAAGTATGTAAATGTAATTAAGTGTAATTAAGTGTAAGAAAGGCTTTATGAATATCTATTTCCGTCACTTAAGTTTGAACGTTCACAAAGTGCTAATACTTCAGATGAAAATTAAACCCTGACAAATTTATTTTTTAATGATTTTATTATCAATGCACGTGCCAATAATAGCAGAAAAAGTTTATAATGGCTTTTGCTCAACATAATGTTAGCAAAATAAATATAAATGGGCTGTCATCGGTTATCATCAATGGTTTACAATTCCTCTTTTTATTTCATCATTAGCAACGAGTAAAACGTGCTACTTATTACCTTAGCCAAACAGGAGCTTTGAATGTTCATCCAAATTTTGATCTTACTACTTTCACTAATTATCTTAGTGTGGAGTGCAGACAAATTTGTATTTGGTGCCTCATCATTAGCACGAAATCTTGGTATATCTCCCATGATCATTGGTTTAACTATTGTCGCAATGGGCTCTTCAGCCCCCGAAATGATGATCGCAGCAACCGCTTCTTTACAAGGTAACCCCGATACTGCTGTCGGTAATGCTATTGGTTCCAATATTACCAATATAGCGTTAGTGTTAGGTTTAACGGCCTTATTTCACCCTTTATCTGTTTCGTCTTCCACCATCAAACGTGAAATCCCGCTTATTTTAATTGTTACTGCTATCGCAACTTACATGTTGGCCAACAGCCACTTTAGCTTTAATGAAGGCTTGATACTGATCATCGGTTTTGTACTTTATATTGCTACCTTACTGTTCGTTACTTTAAAGCGGGCAAAACAAAACCCTATAGACGATAAAATGGTCTTAGAAGCCGAGCAAGAAGTGCCGGAGGCCGTCAGTACTCGACGTTCAGTCATTTGGTTAGTTTTCGGCATTATCTTTTTGCCATTAAGTGCAACATTTCTTGTCGACTCTTCAATTTTTATTGCCAAAGCTTTTGGTATTAGTGACTTGGTCATAGGTTTAACCGTCATTGCTGTTGGTACTAGTTTACCTGAACTAGCAGCCAGTATTATGAGTATTATTAAAAAAGAAGACGATCTGGCTTTGGGAAATATTATTGGCTCAAATATCTTTAATATTCTTGCCGTACTATCGCTAGCGGGCTTAATTTCACCTGGTAATATTGACCAAGCAGCGGCCTCTCGCGATGCTCCATATATGCTAGCAACAACTTTCTTACTCTTTCTGCTTTGTTTTAGTCGTAGCGGAAAATTTCGCATCACACGCGCGAAAGGTTTACTATTGTTAGCAGTATTTATCGGCTATCAAATTTTACTTTTCAGTCAACTTAAAACTTAATGATTGGTCTATAGCAATGAAAAACTTTAAGCAGTTAGCACAAAACGTCATTAAAATTGAGCAACAGGCTATTGCTGAATTAACACAATTTATTGATGACGACTTCGTTAAGGCTGGTGAATTAATGTTCAACTGCCAAGGCCGGGTCATCGTAATTGGTATGGGAAAATCTGGCCACATTGGCGGTAAAATTGCTGCAACACTGGCCAGTACAGGTACACCATCATTTTTTGTCCATCCTGGTGAAGCAAGCCATGGCGATCTTGGCATGATCACCATAGATGATGTGGTATTAACTATCTCTAATTCTGGCGAAACCGGCGAAGTATTAGCTATTATTCCCGTCATCAAGCGATTAGGGGCTAAGCTTATTGCCATGACCGGTAACCCTGATTCAACATTAGCACAGCTTGCCGACACGCATGTTTGCGTCAAAGTATCGCAAGAAGCTTGCCCTCTAGGGTTAGCACCAACCTCTAGCACCACAGCAACTTTAGTGATGGGAGATGCCCTTGCGGTTGCGCTATTAAATGCTCGTGGTTTTACCGCCGATGACTTTGCTTTATCTCACCCTGGTGGCAGTTTAGGGAAAAGATTATTATTGCGTTTAACGGATATTATGCATAAAGACGAGCGCCTACCAACCGTAGCAAAAAGCGCTAAAATAAAAGATGCTTTAGTTGAAATGTCTCTGAAAGGTTTAGGCATGACAGCTATTATTGATGACAATAGTCAGCTGATGGGGCTATTTACCGATGGTGATTTACGCCGTATTTTAGATGCAAAAATTGATATTCACCAAGACAGTATTACCAGTGTTATGACCAAGAATCCTTATGTTGCGAAGCAAGATATGCTGGCTGCTGAAGCACTAAAAATTATGGAAGACAAAAAAATTAATGGCTTGATTATTGTTAATGACAATAATCAACCGATTGGTGCGATGAATATGCATGACTTATTAAAATCTGGAGTGCTATAAATTGGATAGCCTGTACGGAAACGTTACACCCAGTGTTTGGCATAAAGCACAAAAGATTAAACTCTTTGTTTGCGATATTGATGGCGTTTTTTCAGATGGCCGTATTTATTTAGGTAATAATGGCGAAGAATTAAAAGCTTTCCATACTAAAGATGGCTATGGCATCAAAGCTTTAGGTGCTAGTGGTGTTGATGTTGCCGTGATCACCGGCAGAAAATCTAACATAGTACAGACCCGCATGAGTGCATTAAATGTTAAACACATAGTCCAAGGTGAAGAAAATAAACTCCCAGCATTAAAAGCCATGATGGCGGCATTAAAATTAACACCTGAGCAAGTCGCTTACATTGGTGATGATATGCCAGATTTTGACTGCCTTAACTATGTGGGTTTAAGTATTGCTGTTAATGACGCGCATCCTGCGATATTAAAACTCTGTCACTATATTACTTATACCCGAGGGGGTTTTGGTGCCGTACGAGAAACTTGTGATCTAATAATGCAAAGTCAAAACACCTTAGCGGCGGCTACAGGCGCGAGTATATGAGCCGAATTTATCTTGCGACAATAATCTTATTTATCATAGCCGTTTCGACTTATGGACTGCTTGAATGGTATAGCGTGCAAGAAGAAACAAGCAACATTCTCGACAGCACGAGTAACCCTGAATTTATTGCTGAGAATCTCAACAGTGACATTTATAAAGCATCGGGCGCATTAGCTTACAATGTTGAAGCACAACGAATGGAACATTATGCGCAATTAGAGGTCACACACTTTGAGTATCCACAATACACTTTATATCCAAAAAACAACAAACCCACTTGGCAAATTACCGCCAACGAAGGCACCTTGTATGGTAACAACCGAGTAAAATTAAAAAATCGCGTACGTTTAATCGCCACTGATGAAGAAAGTTTGATACAGGAAGTACACGGAAAAAATTTAGAAATGGACTTGAAAACTAATATTATCAGCTCAGAGCAAACTATCTTAATATTAGGTAAAGGATTTACTATGTATGGCTCAGGATTAATTGTAGACTTAAACACAACACAGATGACATTGACCGAACATGTACAAACCATTTATAAAAAAACTAACAACTAAATTAACTTTCTTAGCGGCGCTACTTTTATTAGTCCCTGCAGCAAGTGCTGAAAAGTTTGATGTTGAGCAAGAAATTAAAATTTCTTCTTCACGCCAAGCAGCCGATCTGAAGAACAAAATATTCAGTTATATTGATAATGTCATTATTTCTCAAGGCACGCTTAAAATACATGCTGAATTAGTTCAGGTCATCACTCAAGAAGAAAACGATAATAAAATTTATATTGCTAAAGGCTCACCAGCAACATTTGAGCAAACCCTGCAAGATGGTAGTCCAATCAACTTACAAGCCAACGAAATCCGTTATGAACCAGCGATGAATATTGTCGTCATTTCAGGTAATGCCTTATTACGTCAAGAAGGCAGCGAAGTGAGCGGTAATAAAATTACTTATAATTTTGACACTGAATATGTCAATGCTGAAAGCTTAGAAAATGCCAAGGTTGAGACGGTTTTACAACCTAAAAATAAAACTGAGCAACTAGAAAAATCAAAGGATAAACAAGAGTAGATGGCAACTTCAACATTATCCGCAACCGGTCTAGCAAAAGCCTATAAAGGCCGAAAAGTAGTTAAAAACGTCAGTATGAAGGTCTCTGCTGGACAAATTGTTGGCTTATTAGGACCGAACGGTGCTGGCAAAACGACCTCTTTTTATATGATTGTCGGTTTAGTCAACAATGATAGCGGCTCCATTGTTTTAAATGATGAAGACTTAACTTTATTACCGATGCACGAACGCGCACGTAAAGGTATCGGCTACTTACCTCAAGAAGCATCAATTTTTCGTAAGCTTTCGGTTTATGACAACATCATGGCCATTTTACAAACTCGCAAAACTCTCAATGATATCGAAAGAGAAGAGAAACTTGAACATCTGCTAGAAGAGTTCAACATTAGCCATATCAAAGATAACTTAGGCATGAGCTTATCGGGTGGTGAACGCCGACGCGTTGAAATAGCACGCGCTTTAGCAGCGGAACCAAAATTTATCTTACTTGATGAGCCCTTTGCAGGTGTTGACCCTATTTCAGTAGGTGATATAAAAAAAATTATCCTACACTTAAAAGAACGTGGTATTGGCATTTTGATCACCGACCACAATGTACGAGAAACACTCGATGTTTGTGAGCACGCCTATATTGTTAGTCATGGCGAACTTATTGCTGAAGGTGATGCTAATCAAATTCTTGCGAATCAGCATGTAAGAGATGTATACCTTGGTGAACAATTCACGCTATAGTGAGTAACAAACTACAACGGCACAATAATAATGTCTTTGAACAGGGAAAAGAAAACGTAAATGCGTCCTACTCTGCAACTCCGTATCGGACAACAGTTAACGATGACCCCGCAATTGCAGCAGGCGATCAAACTGTTGCAATTATCTACTCTGGATCTACAGCAAGAAATTCAAGAGGCACTTGAAAGTAATCCTTTGCTTGAAGTTGATGAAACTGCTGATAATAGCTCGGAAAGTACCCCTGACCATTTAGAGGAAGCCTTTTCTGCTGGTGTTAGTGAAGATACAGCAATGTCATCCTCAGATGGCAGTGAAGATTCAGCACCAACGATCGATGAAATTAGCTCCTCAGAAGGCCTAGCCAAAACCGATATTCCCGAAGAACTTAATAGTGATACTACTTGGGATGACAACTTTAGTGCTGGTGCAAGTAGTGGCGGTGTTGGACCGGCATCAGAAGATTATACCTACCAAGGTGAAACAAAAGATTCATTACAAGATCACCTAATTTGGCAAATGGAACTCACGCCCTTTAGCGATACCGATAAAACCATTGCTATTGCCATTATTGAAGCCATTGATGAAGCAGGTTACTTAACCGTTTCAGCAGAAGATATCTTAGAAAGTGTCGGCATTGAAGATGTTGAGCTTGACGAAGTTGAAGTAGTACTAAAGCGCATTAACATGTTTGACCCCGTAGGTGTTGCTGCTCGTTCAATTCCTGAATGCCTACTGATTCAACTTAATCAATTCGCTAAAGATACCCCTTGGTTAGCGGAAAGTAAGTTAGCCGTAACTGAATATATTGAATTACTCGGCAATCGAGATTACCGCCAGTTAATGCGAAAATTACGCTTAAAAGAAGATCAATTACGCGAAGTTATTCGCCTGATACAATCTTTAGATCCTCGCCCAGGCGATAGCGTGATAAAAAGCGAAGAACAATATGTCATTCCTGATGTCTCTGTTGAAAAGAAAAACGGCCGTTGGACGGTAGAGCTCAACCCTGATACTGCACCTAAGTTATCGGTAAATCAGCAATATGCGGCGATGTCTCGCACCATGAAATCATCCACTGATAGTCAGTTTATCCGCTCGAATTTACAAGAAGCTAAATGGTTTATCAAAAGCTTAGAGAGCAGAAACGATACGCTATTAAAAGTGTCAAACTGTATTGTGCAACGCCAGCAAGGATTTTTTGAACATGGTCCAGAAGCTATGCGTCCGATGGTATTAAACGATATTGCCGAAGCTGTTGATATGCATGAATCAACAATCTCACGGGTGACGACGCAAAAGTATATGCACACGCCTAGAGGGATTTTCGAGCTGAAATATTTCTTTTCAAGTCATGTTAGCACTGAAAATGGTGGTGAGTGTTCATCGACTGCAATTCGTGAATTAATCAAAAAACTTGTTGCTGCTGAAATACCTGCAAAACCTTTAAGTGATAGCAAAATGGCAGATATTTTAGCCGAGCAAGGTATCAAAGTCGCAAGGCGGACCATTGCTAAATATCGTGAATCGCTCTCTATACCGCCATCAAATCAACGTAAAAGCCTACTCTAGGCCAACTTACTCACCCGTAAAAGAGGACAGCAGCATATGCAAATTAATCTTACCGGACACCATGTCGACGTTACCGATTCATTACGTGATTATGTTAATGGCAAATTTGAAAAGCTAGAACGTCATTTTGATCACATCAACAATGTACATGTCGTATTAACAGTCGAGAAGCTCAATCAAATTGCCGAATCCACTGTCCATTTAAGTGGCACTGAGGTCCATGCTAAAGCAGAAAACAATGATATGTATGCATCAATTGATGCTTTAATTGATAAGCTAGATCGCCAAATCTTGAAGTACAAAGGCAAGATTAACAAGCATTAGCGTAGCACCACATTAGGTCTTATAAGTTTATGAAGTTGCAAGATATCTTAACTCCGGACTGCACTATTTGTGCAGTACCGGCTGCAAGTAAAAAACGTATTTTAGAATATTTAAGTAGTCTTGCTGCTGAAAAATTGGCAAATCACGACACTTTTCAACTATTAGAGAGCTTAGTTAAACGTGAACGAATGGGCTCAACAGGTATAGGTAATGGCATTGCTATACCTCATGGCCGCTTAAGTGATGCCACACAGCCAATTGCTGTGGTTATCACCATAGAAGAAGCGATTAATTTTGATGCTATTGATCATCGTCCCGTAGATATTTTTATTGCCTTGTTTGTACCTGAAGAAGAATGCCAAAATCATCTGTGCACCCTTCAAAGTATTGCGACAATTTTTCGTAACAAACAGTTTTGCAAACAGGTACGTCAATGTAAAACTAACCAAGAGCTTTTTCAGTTAATCCAACAAGCGAGTTAAAGCACGGATGAAATTAATTATTGTAAGTGGCCGATCTGGCTCCGGCAAAAGTGTCGCACTGCGTGTTTTAGAAGATTTAGGCTATTACTGTGTCGACAATATTCCAGTTAATTTACTACCGGCATTAACCCATACGGTCATCAATGATTATGAAAATGTTGCGGTAAGTATCGATGTTCGCAACTTACCGAAAGATCCTAACGATGTGCCTGAAATTATTGATTACCTGCCGAGTGCTGTCGAGTTAAACCTACTCTATTTGGATGCAGATGATAGCGACCTGATCCGTCGATTTAGTGAAACTCGACGTTTACACCCATTGATTAAGCAAAACATTGCTTTAGACCAAGCTATTGCCTTAGAGAAAAAACTGCTGGAACCGATCGCTAGTCGAGCACACTTATATATCAATACCAGTCAACTATCACCACATCAACTTGCCGACTTAGTCAGAGAACGTATTTTGGGTAAAACATCAGGTTCTATGGTGGTGGTCTTTGAATCATTTGGTTTCAAACATGGTGTGCCGCAAGATGCCGACTATGTTTTTGATGCCCGATTTTTACCTAATCCATTTTGGGATAAAGAGCTAAAAGACTATACCGGCTTAGATAAGCCAGTACAAGATTTCCTTGCTAGCCAAGCGATAGTGACTAAGTTTATTTGGCAAATTAACAGCTTTATGATGACTTGGTTACCGCATTTAGAACGTAATAATCGTAGCTATATTACCATCGCTATTGGCTGTACTGGCGGTAAGCATCGCTCAGTATATATTGCAGAATTATTAGCCAATAATATGCGTAAAGAGCGTAAAGACGTGCAATCTCGTCACCGTGACTTACCCATTGAAAGTACATAAATTATGATGACTGTACAATTTAGCCGTGAAGTACTGATCATCAATAAACTTGGCTTACATGCCAGAGCGGCCTCAAAACTTGCTCAGCTTAGCCAAAAATTTACCGCGAAAGTCACAATTGAATTAGCTGATAATAGTGCTGACGCTAATAGCATTATGGGCTTAATGCTATTAGCCGGCGCCCAAGGAAAAACCGTTAAGGTTGTCGCCTCAGGTGAAGATGCAGAAAGAGCGCTAGCAGAGATTTGCCAACTTTTTAGTGACAAATTTAATGAAACTGAGTAAATAAAGCCAAGCACTAAGCTCCTCAACCTGTGTTTAAGTCAATAAAAAAGCTGCGAAAAGTGATAAATTACGGTAAACTCAACACTGATAATTATCAATTTTGAGCGTAACATCACCTTAATAATTATCCTTCATACTAATAATTTTCAGTTTTCGTTTTTACAACGGCACAAGGTAGCTATATGCCGGAAGTTTCTGAGCAAGATTACAGTCATCAACGCCTACAGCAAGTTAATGATGCCATCGATAGTGGCATGTTTGTCTATGTCCGCAAATTATTGCAAGACATGCCTGCTTATGATCTCGCCTTACTATTAGAGTCTTCTCCAACCAAGAGTCGTATGGCGCTATGGCAATTAATTGATGCTGATCATCATGGTGAAGTACTTGAAGAGCTAAACGAAGAAGTTCGAAAAGGCATACTAAAAAATATTCATCCAGAAAAGTTAGCTGCCGTTGCTGAAGGCATGGATGTAGATGATTTAGCAGAAGTATTCAGAACACTACCTGACAGCGTTTATCAGGAAGTGCTAAACGCAATGGACTGGCAAGACCGTAGCCGTGTTGAAGCCGCATTGTCATATGAAGAGGATACTGCCGGCGGTATCATGAATACCGACACCATATCTATTCGTCCAGATGTGACGGTAGATGTGGTTTTACGCTATTTGCGCTTACGTGGCGAGTTGCCTGAAGCAACCGACTCATTTTATGTTGTTGACCGCGAAGATCATTTCATCGGAGCCGTATCATTATCAGCGATTGTAACTGCAAAAGCTGAAACCATCATTTCCAACCTGATTGATGAAGACATCCAAGCAATTACCGCTGATATGAACGAGAAAGACGTTGCACAACTATTTGAGCGTTATGACTGGTTTTCAGCTCCCGTTATCGATGAAGAAGGACGCTTGCTTGGTCGTATCACCGTAGATGATGTTGTTGATATTATTCGTGAAGAGGCTGAACATTCCATGATGAGTATGGCGGGTCTAGATGACGAAGCCGATACTTTTGCTCCGGTATTAAAAAGTACTCAACGACGCTCTATTTGGTTAGGGGTAAACTTAATTACCGCCCTAATGGCTGTTGCAGTATCAAGTATGTTTGAAGGAATTTTAAATCAGTTAGCCATTTTGGCGGTATTAAACTCTTTAGTCCCTAGCATGGGCGGCGTTGCCGGTAATCAAACCTTAACACTGGTTATTCGCGGTATGGCTTTAGGGCATGTTGGTGAGAGTAACTCACGTATTTTACTCTATAAAGAGCTTGCCATTGGCTTTTTCAACGGTTTGATATGGTCCGTATTAATCGCCACTGTCGTCGCTATTTGGCAGCAAAATTTAATGCTCGGCGCTATTATCGCCTTTGCCATGTTAATGAATATGACCGCTGCGGGTCTAGCGGGTGTCACGATTCCTTTAGTATTGAAAAAGATGAATATAGACCCAGCATTGGCCGGTAGCGTCATTCTCACTACCGTTACCGATGTTGTCGGAATATTCGCCTTCTTGGGTACCGCAACGTTACTGCTAGGGTAGAGCAGCCGTCAGTTTTAAGCTGTCAGTCAAAACAAGTGGAGCGGCTCAGGACTGGTTTTTGCTTTTAACTAAAAGCTGATAGCTATTAACTTCCAACTTTAATACTTAACTGCCAGCCACTTGCATTTCATTAACGATAATTGAGCCGGTATGAATACTACCACGCATATCAATATCATCTCCTATTGCCACAATACCAGTAAAAATATCTTGGAGCTTTCCAGCAATAGTTATTTCATCAACCGGATAAGCTATCTCGCCATTTTCGACCCAGAAGCCTGCAGCACCGCGTGAATAATCGCCCGTGACTACATTAACCCCTTGGCCCATCATTTCAGTCACTAACAACCCCGTACCCAATGTTTTTAACATGGCATCAAAATCACCACCTTGACCAGCGCCTTTCATACCAAGTTGCCAATTATGAATACCGCCGGCATGACCCGTTGTTTGTAAACCCAGTTTACGTGCTGAATAACTAGTGAGCAGATAAGTCGCTAACTTACCGTCGGTAATGATTTCACGATCAATGGTTGCGACACCTTCAGCATCAAAAGCGCTACTCGCTAAGCCTTTTTTGATATGAGGACGTTCGCTAATATTCAAAAACTCAGGAAAAACTTGTTTGCCAATTGAGTCCATTAAAAAAGAAGATTTACGGTATAAATTGCCGCCACTGATGGCGGCGATAAAATGCCCAAATAAGCTATTTGCAATATCGGCACGAAACATCACTGGCACTTTAGCCGTGGCGAGTTTGCGCGCACCTAAACGAGACAAGGCTTCCATAGAGGCCTGTTGACCTATCTTGCGAGCAGTTTCCATTTTGTCAAATTCGCGGCTGACAGTATAAGCATAGTCACGCTGCATATCGTCACCTTCGTTGGCGATCATCACACAACTCAAATTATGCCGCGTACTTGGGTAGCCAACCAGTTGGCCATGACTGTTACCATACACTTTAAACCCTTCATAACTTGCGAGTGTCGCACCGTCTGAATTGGTTATACGCTTATCATAGCTAAGCGCTGTGTCTTCACAGCTTTTAGCGATACTTATTGCTTGCTCCGTTGTTAACGCTTTCGGGTGATATAAATCTAAATCTGGAGGCGACATCGCTAACATTGCTTTATCAGCCATGCCAGAGCAATCATCAACCGAGGTATATTTGGCAATATTGACCGCAGCTTCAATCGCTTGTTTTAATGCTTTTTCTGATAAATCAGCTGTCGAGGCGCTACCCTTTCTGCCGGCTTTGTAAACCGTAATACCTAGCGCACCGTCACTGGTAAATTCTACATTTTCAACTTCACCTAGGCGAGTACTAACACTCAGACCTTGTGTACGGGTCATAGCAACTTCAGCACCATCGGCGCCCAGTGACTTTGCCAGTGTCATGGCGTCATTAACACGTGTTTTTACATGCTCTATTTGCATTTGAATACTATCAGAATCGCTCATGGGTAAATTATTTCTCACATTTTATCGATACAAACAACAGGAATGTTTTTGCTGGTACAGCTTTGTTGTATACTACAGGTAACAATCACTTTATTACTTAACATTATGCCCCAGTCTGCCAACGATATCGATGAATTAGAAGAAGAATTACTGAGTAAATCGGAAATAAAACGAGAAATGCATCGACTGCAAGACTTTGGCCTTGTCATCGTCAAAATGTCGAAGCATCAACGCAGTAAATTACCACTGACTGATGAGCTTAAAGCTTCAATGGTGCTAGCAGATAAAATTGCCAACAAGCACGAAGCATTACGTCGCCATGTGCGCCACATTGCTAAAATACTAGCTGAAACTGATCTTGAGCCGATTAAACAAGCAATGGATGTTATGGCTAATAAGCATCAACAAGAATCAGCGAAGTTTGATAAATTAGAAAAAATTCGTGATGAACTTATCACCCAAGGTAATGACAACATCGAAGACTTGCTAGCCCAGTGTGAAACAATGGAAAGACAGAAACTTCGACAATTAGTGCGCCAGGCGAAAAAAGAGCATAAAGAAGAGAAGGTGGGTAAACATTATCGTGACCTGTTTGCCTACTTAAAAGAGCATGTGATTTTTTAACTAAAAGTCAATTTGAGCTTTAATAAAAACGCCTTGATTTACAAGGCGTTTTTATTTCTCTTTGCGCGATAATACCCGCAGTTATAAAATACTGTACTGACTAAACACTTTATAAAGTTCAGTGCCTTGATTAACGCTCGCTGACGCAAAGTGCAAAATAGGAATCACGGGATGATCTAAGCTAATGTAGTGTAATGGATCGCCATCACCGTAATTATCCATTCGAAGAATTCGAGCTAAAGGCTCTCCTGCCGCTAATGGTTGACCAAATTCAGCTAAATAATCTACCATGCCACCCATTGGTGAATATAATGCTTTGTAATCGGCTAGCATGCAGCTATATCGGATCATGCTTTTAGGGTGAAAATCGTTACTCTTTATCACGCCTTGATATTGTAAATAACTTAAAATACCTTGTGCATCTTCATGGGCAACATCTAAATCTATTTGTTCTTGTGAGCCTAATTCAACAGTAAAGCTTTCTTTAATAATTAAATCTTGCGCATAATTTTCATCCGCTTTCGTTATCGAAAAATCACGCCCTAACTGAGCAAACGCAAGCTTTAGCTGCCACCAAGGACAAAAAGTTGCTTCATCTAACGCGCCATCAAAACTGTTAGGAATTAACAAGGTATGTGGAATATCAAAGTACTTGGCACTTTCCTTCGCATATTCGGGACAATATAAATGTTTGCTCGAAATAGGACCGGTATGTAGGTCTAAAACAATATCAGCTTGATGGGCTAATTGCTGTAATTGAAAAGCAATACGCTGCCCAGTAGTCAGGCCATAAATATTATGATTAAGTTTTTGCTCAATCTGCTCCAACAGTAAAGCTTTAAAGGCACGCTCTATTTCAATAGCTGAGTGGCTCAAATAGGCTTGTGCAAAAGGTTCAATGATATCAGCAGCAAAATAGTACATTCGATTCCAGTTAACACCAGTGATGGGATCAAAACGCCCTAAAGTGTACTCACCATTTTTATGGTTACATGCAACAGGGTTTGCATAAGGCACTAATGTAATACTGCTGTTAAGTTCAAGTGTTTTTAACTGCTCTAAGAGTTGAAAAATAACCGCATTGCCCTGTACTTCTGCGCCGTGCATATTGGCTTGAATATAAACATCTGGCCCCTGCTCTTTACCCTTGATCCGATAAACCGGCACCGTTAGCGCCGCGCCACTGGCCATTTCACCGACGTGCATAACTTCTTTACTAATTACATTCATAAATAACCTTATTCTAGCTGTTCAGCCCGATCAGCGTAAATACCATGACGCTGGCTCTGCTGTCCGCACCTGCTCAATTTTTCCGCGCTGTAAAACGTATTCGGCAGCCACTTGATGGCAAAGAAAGAACGGCATACTTTCAGTAAAACCATAGGCGCCAGCCAAACCAAAGACTAGCTGATCACCAACACCGACATCATCAGCTATTGCTAGTGTGCCCAATTTATCTAAACTGGTACAAAGTGGACCATGCAAATCAAAATAACGCGGGCTTGCTGTAGACTCTCTGAGCATAGCAACTGGAAATGGCTGTTCCGTAATCGCAGGGCGTAATAAATGATTAATCCCCCCTGCTAGTACTAATTGTTGTTGCTGAAAATTCTGCTTACGATCGACCACAGAAGTTAGGTAATAGCCCATTTCAGCAACGGCATAACGACCTAACTCTAACCAAAGTTCACTGACACCAGCACGCGCTTTTATTATTGCTAAGTCATTAATAATTGTCGGCCAACTCAAACCTTGCTCTGTTTGTAAATAGTCAACACCTAAGCCCCCGCCTAAATCTAATACTTCTAAGTTCATGCCCAAATTTTCAGCTAAGGTTAATAGTGGCGTAACCATTTGCGACCACAACTCAAACATACGTGCATTGCTGAGCATATTTCCCCATTGAAAAATATGTAAACCATTGATATTCAATGCTGAAAAATCAGCTACCTTGATTGTTTGCCATTCATCACAAGATAAGCCAAAAGCCGTAACTTCATTACCACCTAAGGGGTTTTTTTCACCCTCTTGCCATTGCAATTGCACTCTTAATAGCACTTGTGGTCGACAAGAGAGTTCATTAGCTGCTTGGTTTAGCCATTGTAGTTGGTTTAAACTTTCAACCACGAAAGTGCGTACACCTTGGCGTAAAAAAGCTTTCATCTGAGATTTTGACTTTGCTGGGCCTGTATTTAAGATGCGATCTGCAGCAATATCTTGCGCTAATACTTGGCTCAATTCGCCTTGGCTAGCAACATCAAAATTAAAGCCTTGCTGCGCTAAGGTTTGTATTACTCGCGACAAAGGGTTTGCCTTAACAGCAAACCAAAGCTTAATAACATCTTGTTGCATGAGCAGCGATAAATGTTGCTTAAGAGAATCTAAATCATAAAGAAAAAAACCCGCTTCATCTTCTGCTATATCATCGCTAGGCGGCATTAAATCACGGTGCTTATTCAGTGATGCCATTAAGCTAGCGCTAAGCCAACTAGGCCTAGCCTTATCATTTAACATTTCAGTCATTCTTATTCCTAACGCAGTACTGATTCAAGCTCTAAGGCGGCATTACTTTTTTCATCACGGTATTTAACAATTAACGCACAAGCCATATTAAGCCCGTGTTGCTCAGCCCAAGCACCGGCAACAGGGCGTGTACCGGGCACAACCACGGCATTTTCAGGAATATCAGCACCTTTGGCTAACATTAAGTTATTAACGCAATCATATACAGGTACTGATGCTGATAAAGAAACCCCCGGTGCTAGAACCGCACCTTTTTTCACCACAATCCCTTCCACAATAATCACCCCAGCGCTCAAAAAAGCATTATCTTCAATAATCACTGGGCTTGCACCGATAGGCTCAAGCACACCACCAATTTGTACCGCCGCAGAAACATGCACATTCTTACCAATTTGTGCACACGAACCTATCAATGCATGACTATCAACCATAGTACCGCTGTCAACAAATGCACCAACATTAATATAAGCGGGTGGCATAATAATCACACCTGGTGCGACATAAGCACCACGACGAACCGATGAGCCACCCGGCACCATTCTTACCTGATCACTAACGGTAAATTCACGCGCAGGTAAATTATGTTTATCAACAAAACCACGATAAGCGCCTTCAAACTCAATATTTTCTCCAGCTTTAAATGCCGCTAAAATAGCGTGTTTAACTTCAGTGTTAACTTGCCAGTGGCCATTGCTATCTTGTACTGCTGCTCGAGTTTTACCGGTTTCTAAATCTGTTAATGTTTGCTGCCAAGTCATGAAGTTAGTTCTCGTAAGTTAGTTTCTTCTAAAGGGGAATGTAACGCAGTATCGCTATCAGAGCGATCCATCTGGGATACAGTATTTATAGTCTGGCTAAGCAGCCATTGTTGAATTCTTTGGTCAATAGCTTGTAAGCCATGATCTTCTGCAAGCTCGTCTTGGCAAAGTGGCAAACGTAGCGTCGCTGAGCTAATAACGTTCAATTCAGCGAGTAAAACTTTTACTGCAATTGGACTCGTCACTTGAAATAATGCCGAGATTGCTTGATGCCAGAGCGGAAAGAGACCGGCATGATTTTTAGCTAAAGCTAACTCGACATATCTACGGGTTGCTTCAGGCCAAACGTTGGCACAAACCGACACTAAGCCTTTAACATCTGCCGCCGCGAGATACGGCATCATGGCATCTTCGCCACTATATAGCTCAACATTAGGGCAATGTTGACGGTACGCTAACAGTTTATTGAGATCACCACTGGCTTCTTTTAATGCCCAGCAATTTTCATGACTTTGCACTTGCTGCAAAGCACTAAGGGCAATCTCGCCGCCCGTTCTTGACGGCACGTTATACAACATACAAGGCAGTTTAGCGCTATCAAGTAACGCCTTAAACCATGCAGCTTGCCCCTTCGGACCTGGCTTGGCGTAAATAGGGCTAGTCAGTAAATAAGCACTGATCGGTAATTGGTTACATTGTTCTATCCAAGCACTCTGTTCATTGAGGTTATAGCCTCCTACCGCAACCATCAATGGCACGTCTAATGACATGGCGCTAACATATTCAACAATTGTTAAACGCTCTTCAGCGGATAACGCTATACCTTCTCCCGTGCTACCCAATAACAAAATGCCATTTTTTGCCTTATTTTGCTGTAACGCTAAGTGTTTTAAACTGGCATAATCAATTGCACCATCAGCAAATAATGGCGTGATCAAAGCAGTCCAGACCAAAGGTTGCTCTGTAAGGGAATTATATTCTAAAGATTCTTTTTGATTCATTGCTCTCGAACTCTTGTGTTCGGAGAACTTTTAGGCGCTTGCACAGGCTAAATTTCAAGAACGAAATTTGGCCTTTACAAAGGCCAGAAGCTCTCCACCTAGTAAGGTGACAGTTGCAAGGATTCAACCTAATACTCCATTGTTTCTTAGTTAACAATCAAGCTTTAACAACCGATATTGGTACCATCAAAAATACCACTACCTCGGCGTTATACCCCCTTATTATTGCTCATTAGAGTTTGATCTCTTCACAATAACTACCTGGTTAACGCTCCTCTTCTGGCCCTTTCATCGTTTGATTAATTTTTTACCATCAATCTCACTGGAATAAGGGACGACAATATTAAAACATTTAAATCTAAGCACAGTCAATAGACGTCTATACGTATATTGATATTTTAATCTAACAATTTGATAGTAATGATTTTATTTCTTTTTCCAATAATGGAATACGATCTTGCCCCCAATAACTGCATGTACCGTAAGTAAAACAAGGTACACCCCAAAGGTTTAACTTATTCAACGCCACTTGATTGACATCAGCCCATTGCTGCCAATCATGCGTTTGCTGAAAAGCACGAGCATCATCGACATTTAAAGCTAAATTTTTCATTATCTTATCAACATTAACAGCATCAGCTAACTCAATACCGTCAACATAAATTGCTCGAAAACACGCTAGCATATACTCAGTTGCTTTGCCTTGTTGCTCAGCCCAAGCGAAGAAACGGTAAGCATTAAAGACACCATCACCTAAAGGATCGACAAAACCGGTAAACTCAATGCCTAGTTTTTTAGCCTCCCGTATCGAATCTAAGTAAATATATTTTTGTTTAACCACAGGAATCGATGCACCACGCATCAATAGAGGCAATACCGGCTTGATAACAAGCTCAAGTTGATTACGCTCAGCTAAAGCAATCGCTTGCACAAAACCTAAATAAGAATAAGGACTACGTAAGGATAAATACACCACCAAAGGCTCTGAGTGAATACTAGCTAGCTGTGTGGCTTTAGTCTTAGCGCTATTAGCTAAGCAATCATTAGCATGCGTCGGTTTTTCAAGCCTAATAGTCGGCGCAAGTGCAGCGGTTGTATGATCCATTAAAGCAAACTTCAATAACAGGTTTTCAAAGTGATATAAGCGATCAACCCCCACAAACCAATGGCCAGCAAAAAAAATGTTTGCTGGGGCATAATGTCCTTTTTCTTGCAAGCGTATTTGATTTTTAACTTGATGATTTATAGGGGGTGTCGAGGTCTGCAGATGTTCAGTGTATTGATCACCCCAGGTTTTTATAAAAATTTGTTCCGCATTTTCAATATTATTCACCAGGAGTTGCCATGTTTGCTGGCCCGTAGTTAATACTAGCAATGAAGGCTCATGAGTAATGTTAACGAGTTGATACTGTTCAGCAATTAAATTAGCATCTTTAATAGCCCATTGCCGATAGAGTTTTGGTGAAATGGTAATCCCCGGTAACGCCCCCCAAATAAAAAGCACTTTAAAATTGAGACTATACTGCTTTGATAAGCGAGATAGCATTTGTACCAACATAAAGCTATGTGGATCATTGAGTGACAAATACACTTCAGCTTGCGCTTTTTGACCAAAAAAACGTCCAAGCATAAAATAACGAAAGATTAATATCTCTTGCCTAAATTGACTATGTAGCCATTTTATTTTTAATCGCAATAACGTTTTACTAAAAATAGCTAACTCCAGAGGGACTAATGATGGCGAGATAATCAAATTCGCGTAGAATACGCAACATTATGACATATTAATTTCAACGGCGATGCTTATTTGTATAAAACTTATACAAACAAGTAACTGTAAATTAGTAACATTTAACATCCAACAGGTACCTTCATGGCAATAAGCAATATTAACCAATTATTGATCCGTAATCTCGAGGCTTTTGCAGCAACACGACCTCTTTTGGTTAATATTGCCGACGACGGTTTTATTGCACAATATTTAGTCCAACATAATGTAACTCAACTGGATAGTTACCATAGTAATTACGCGGAATATCAAGCAGCAAAGCGCATAGTTAACCCTCGCATAAAAAGTCATTTTTGTGTTGAATATCAAGCAAAAAATCAACATGACATGGCGATTATTCATTTCCCCAAAAGTAAAGCAGAGTTCAGCTTCACTTTAGCTATGCTTGCTCAGTCAATGGCCAAGGATGCCACTATTATCATAGTTGGAGAAAATAAAGGCGGTATAAAATCAGCTGAAAAATTAAGCAGTGAATACTTAGAGTTTTGCCATAAGGTTGACAGTGCTCGCCATTGTTTAATGTATGTAGGGAAGTTTAAAGCATCGCTTCCTCATTTTGACTTACAACAATTTTACAAATATTACTCGATAAAAGTTCAAGAAAAGCAACTAAAGATTGCTGCATTACCTGGCGTATTTAGTCAAAACGCTTTAGATACTGGCACGGAAGTTTTATTAGCTCACTTACCTAAAAATATGAGCGGAAAAGTCTTAGATTTTGGCTGTGGCGCCGGTGTTATTTCGGCTTACATAGCGACAGTTTACCCAGAAACAAAGCTATCTTTAGTTGATGTCAGTGCCTTGGCATTACACTCAGCACAAACGACATTAACCTTAAATCAGTTAACCGGTGAGTACATCGCTTCAGACAGTTTATCAAATGTACAAGAGCGCTATAACTTTGTTATCTCTAACCCACCGTTTCATCAAGGGGTAAAAACTCATTATGCCGCTACAGAACATTTTTTAGCTCAAATCAAACAAAATTTACATAAAAATTCATGTGTTACCATTGTTGCTAACAGCTTTTTAAAATATGCACCGATCATGGAACAAGCGATAGGTAAAACACAAACTTTAGCTATCGAAAAAGGCTTCGCCATCTATCAGTGTGAGCTGAATAACAAAATTGAAAAAAATAACTAAAACAAAATGATTGTTGAAAGCAATAAGGTTTTCTACAATCAGTTTAATTCCAACAATTAATTGAGTTTAGTATTGTATGCCACCAACCAAACGTATTTGGTCTATTCGTCGGATTTTTCTGATCTCAATCATCGGCTTTGTTTCGCTACTGTCTATCGTCAGCATTTCAATCTTAGCTAAACAATATATTAATAGTTACAATATATTAGCATCAAGCCATATCAAATATTGGGCAAGTGTTGTAGCTGATGAAAGTCGAGATTATTTAGTTAATTCAGAACGACAAGCGCTAAATGATAATTTATCTATTTCCGAGAAAATTCCTAATTTAAATTACCTGCATATTTATCAACTCAACAAACAAGCAGAAAATACTGAACTTTTTTACAGTTATAAACGTAACCAACGCCGCTCAGCTATCACCGAGAAATCAAACGACTATGCTCACTTATCAGTGCCAAGATTTAGAGAGAAATACGTTGAGTATATGCAGGCTATCAAAGTTGATGAGAACGTCATTGGCTTTATTTATCTACAAAGTAGTACCGAACACATCACTCTTCTCACCGATAAGTTACTCATCACGAGTACGGTACTCATTATTATCATTATTATTATTGTCACTTTCATCGCATTGCAGCTTGAACGTTATATTAGTGCACCATTTTTTACCTTAATTAACACCATTCAAATTGCTTCTCGGCAAAAAAACTTTCGACAACAATGCCAAGCAATGCCCTATCGTGAAGCGGATATGTTAAGCCAAAACATTAATATTTTATTTACCCGTATGGAAAAACACATTGCACAATTAGACGCTGCTGAGCAGCAAAGTATTGAGCATTCACACGAACTAGAAGATAAAATTAACAAACGTACTGCCGCGTTAAAAGAGTCAAACCAAGATTTACTTTCTACCTTAGAAAAGCTTCATCAATTTCAGGGCCAATTAGTGGAAAGTGAAAAAATGGCTTCTTTAGGAGATATGGTCGCAGGTGTTGCCCATGAAGTAAATACACCGATAGGTCTAGGGGTAACCGCTTCGACATTGTTGGCTGATAGATTAGAAGATATTAAAACTAATTTTGAAAACAAAACATTAAAATCTAGTCAATTGAAGAAATTCCTTAACGAAGGCAGTGAAAATGTTGCCATTATCTATCGTAATTTAAATCGAGCAGCTGATCTTATTTCTAGCTTCAAAAAAGTCGCGGTGGATCAATCAAGCGAAGAAGTACGCACTTTTAAAGTTAAAGAACTGCTCAGTGAAGTATTGCTCACTCTCAGGCCAAAATTACATTGCTTACCTTATGTTATTGATATTGACTGCCCCGATAATTTAACGATTGTCAGCAAACCAGGACCTATCAATCAAATTTTAATTAACTTGGTGATGAATTCAATCATCCATGGTTTTGAAGGGAGGGAGGCTGGTCGAATCTCAATAACGGTCATGCCACTCAGTAATCAACTTAATATTCTTTTTAAAGATGATGGTCATGGCGTTAATGAGTCAATAAAAAATAAAGTTTTTGAACCTTTTACTACCACAAAACGTGGAGAAGGCGGCAGTGGTTTGGGCTTACATTTAGTCTATAATTTAGTTACCCAAGCACTTGGCGGCTCAATCGTTTTAAATAGTGAGTTAGGTAAAGGGGTTAGTATTGAAATTAACTTTCCCATTAACTAGAACTTTGATCTGCGTTGACTCACCATCATGAAATTGGCGATAAAATTGTATTTTTATTAATTTTGTTGACGATTGTTTTTTAATGATGATTTTTATACTATTAGCCGATATTTAAAGGCAATGAAATAGTCTATACTAACCAAGGTCAGCACATTAGCACTTAACTTATTCATTTATAAATTAAATTTTACGGGACTGGACAATTAACATGCAAAAACCGCATATACTAATCGTAGAAGACGAAGACGTGACACGCTTTAATCTGCGAAATCTATTTGAAGCTGAAGGCTATCAAGTGTCTGAAGCAATAGATGGTGACAGCATGGAGAAGCAACTGCAAACTAATCAAGTAAATCTCGTTATTATGGATATAAACTTACCGGGGAAAAATGGCCTCTTATTAGCCCGTGAGTTGACCAAAAACAATGATTTAGCATTAATTTTCCTTACCGGTCGAGACAGCGATATTGACAAAATTTTGGGACTAGAGATTGGTGCCGATGACTACCTTACTAAACCGTTTAATCCGCGCGAATTAACTATTCGCGCACGTAATATTTTAAACCGCATATTGCCAAGCAGTGTAGAAAAAGATGATGCGATTATTTATTTTAATCAATGGTCGCTTAATGGCAACTCTCGAAAAATGATCACTCCGGATAATAGAGAAATATCAATTCCACGTGGTGAATACCGAGCGCTGCGCTTGCTTATTGCTAATGCCGGACAAATTGTTACCCGCCAGCAACTGATCAAAGAAATGACCGGCCGAGATCTACGTTCTAACGACCGAACGGTTGATGTCACTATTCGTCGTCTACGTAAACATTTCGAATCTGTGCCCGACTCACCGGAATTAATCAACACTATTCACGGGGAAGGTTATCGCTTTATTGGCCGAGTAGAAAAAGTTGCAAGTAACAACAATTAACGGCCTTCACAACCTTACTGCTTAGCAAGCCATTGCCGAAAAACCTCAATAGCTTGCTGATTTAGTTGAGTTAATACATGTAAATGAGTAACTTTAACTTGCCAATTTTCAGTCATTTTTTCAATCGCGACAAGTTTTTGATGCACTTGAGATAAACCGGCGCTCGCTGCAGACCCCTTCATTTTATGACAATGTTCTTGCCATGCTTTTTGATCCTCAGCAACGATAGCAGTATTAATGGCAGCTAAATACAGCGCAGACTGTTGAATATATAAATCTAACATTTGCTGGATAATTGCTATATCTAATGCCTCTAAATAACCATTAATTAAACTTAAATCTAATTGTTCCGTTGCTATCATGGAGTCTCCTAAGTGACTGTTGCATTGATCGTTAAGTGGCTATAATTTTACGGCAAGGAAAAATAAAGCTCAATCTGATTTATATTGCTATTTTGTTTACTTATTTATGCAAAAAACCTCTTCGGATAATAGGACTATTTATTGCATCAATTAAATACAACTATCATATTCTTCAACAATATCACCAGCACTATCACAAACATTGCTTTTGGTGGGTATTTCGTTCAAAATAGCCGCCTTTTTTAAGGTCATTGCATTATATTCCACTTTTAATAATATTTGTGGAAACAATCGCGTTTTAAGATAGCAATGCCAATTATAATTCTACTATGTACTGAAGTTACCATGATAGCCCTTTACCTAGTGCACAAGCGAATAGCGGAGTCAAAATGCCTACATTAATGCCTGATATAGCAAATCACACCACAGCTCAAACTGAGGGTACTTTGGATTGGGTCGGCATGAGTAATATAGAAATGCCTATCATGGTGGCCTCACAAGGCCAATCAGAACGTATGGTTTCAGCCTACGTAGACGCGTTTGTAAACCTTAAAGAGCCAAAAGCCAAAGGCATTCACATGTCGCGCTTATACCTACTCCTTGATGAATTATCAAACTCAGATGTACTAACTCATCAAAGCTTAGTAACACTATTAGATGGCTTTATTAGCAGCCATGAAGAACTAAGTGATAACGCAAAAGTTAAATTTAGTTTTGATTACCACCTGCGTCGTAAATCACTGATCAGCGGTAAACAAGGTTGGAAAGCTTACCCTGTCACCATTACCGGTCGCTTAAACAAAGGCAAGCTTGATATCGAGCTTTCACTTGACGTACGTTATTCTTCAACTTGCCCATGCTCTGCGGCATTGGCTCGTCAATTAATACAGAAAGCCTTTAAAGATAAATTTTCCCATGAAGCTAACGTTGACTTAGAGACAGTGCACGAATGGCTAGGTACAACCGAAGGTGTAATGGCTACGCCTCATAGCCAACGCTCAGTTGCCGAAATTAAAGTCAAACTTAACAACTCAACCACTGAATTTCCAATTACAGAGCTGGTTGATTTAATTGAAAATTCACTAAAAACACCGGTGCAAGCTGCGGTAAAACGTGAAGACGAACAAGAGTTTGCCCGTTTAAATGGTCAAAACTTAATGTTTTGTGAAGATGCTGCTCGTCGTTTACAGCATACCATGAACGCATCAGAGCAATTTGATGATTTCTGGCTACGCATTAACCATTTAGAATCGTTACATGCTCATGATGCTGTCAGTGTTACCACTAAAGGTCTGGTTGATGGCTACCAAGCCTAATAATTTAAGTATTAAGCCTTCCCTTATCATTACGCTAGCTTATTTACAGAGTTAGGCTACAACACCATCATCAAGCCTTTTAGTCGTTATAACATGATTAAGAGGCTTTATTTTATCCAGCAACTAATGCTAACGTCATACATAGCAACTCACGGCACATTCTTAAAGATTTTAAAATAAAGGTTCCAGCCGTGGTCAAAAAATCTGCTCAATCATATGAATAAACAGTGAATAAAAAAACTACTGAAATTTATTTTTAATAAAAATTAAAAATGTAATAAAATTACAATAAAAGCAATAACTGATGATGGATTATATATTTTTTCTTATAAAGTAAACAATTACGACAGTAATAAGTATAAAAAGTGTTTTCTCTTCTATTTCCATCGCCGTAATGACGTAAAAAAGCTACGAGTATTTACTCTATTTACATTGACCTTTCAATTTTAAATGTTTAATGTAGGGAGTTCTCCGGTACGAACTTCGGATTATTTATGCACTTTAAGTATAATTTTATTCCATTCTAACAAAAATTTACCGGAGCTTTTATTTAGGGGAATAAAATGCAACTTTACGATCATACTTATCAAAAAGACAATTGTGGCTTTGGCCTCATTGCCCATCAACACGGCGAAAAAAGCCATAAACTCGTAAAGACAGCCATTCATGCTTTAGACCGAATGCAACATCGTGGTGGTATTGCTGCCGATGGTAAAACCGGTGACGGTTGTGGCTTGTTGATGCAAAAACCAGACAGTTTTTTCCGTGCCGTCGCTGAAGAAAAAAACTGGCAATTAGGCAAAAAATACGCTGTCGGCATGATTTTTCTTAACCCAGATCCAATTGAAGCCAATGCCAGTAAAAAAATTCTTGAAGAAGAGCTAGCACGTGAGACACTAACCTTAGTGGGCTGGCGAGTTGTGCCAACAGATACCAGTACCTTAGGCGAAATAGCGAAAGGTAACTTACCGTCTATTGAGCAAATTTTTGTTGACGCACCGTCAGGATGGCGTAACCGAGATCTCGAACGTCGATTATACATGGCAAGACGACGTGCTGAAAAGCGTATCAGCGATGATCGCTTCTATGTTGCAAGCTTGTCGTGTCTCGTTACTATTTATAAAGGTCTAATGATGCCGGTAGATTTACCGAACTTTTATTTAGACCTGGCTGATATTCGTATGCAAACGGCCATTTGCTTATTTCATCAGCGTTTTTCAACCAATACCTCACCACAATGGCATTTAGCACAACCATTTCGTTATTTAGCGCATAATGGTGAAATCAATACTATTAAAGGTAACCGCCAGTGGAGTCGCGCTCGAACTCATGGCTTTAAATCGCCCTTGTTACCTGATTTACAAGACGCCGCTCCTTTTGTTAACGAAAGTGGCTCTGACTCCTCGTCATTAGACAACATGCTCGAGCTTTTCCTTGCTGGTGGCATGGATCTTTATCGTGGTATGCGCTTATTAATGCCACCAGCTTGGCAAAGTAACCCTTTAATGGATGACGACTTAAAAGCCTTTTATGAATTTAACTCCATGCATATGGAGCCTTGGGACGGACCGGCAGGCGTTGTCGTGACTAATGGTCGTCATGTTGCCTGTAATTTAGATCGTAACGGCCTAAGACCTGCTCGCTATGTGATTACTCGTGATGGTTTTATTACCTTAGCTTCTGAAGTCGGTATTTGGGACTACGGTGAAGATGAAGTGATAGAAAAAGGTCGAGTGGGTCCAGGTGAAATGCTGGCCATTGATACCTATACCGGAAAAATATTTAACTCCAGCGCTATCGATAATGAACTGAAAGTTCGCCATCCCTATCGTCAGTGGCTAGACAATAATATTCGTCGTTTAGTACCTTTTGACAAATTAGATGCTAGATTAATTGGCCAACGAGTATTTAGCGATCAAGAAATAGCTCAATACCATAAAATGTTTAATTACAGTTACGAAGAAATACACCAAGTAGTAAAAACATTGGCTGAGAATGGTCAAGAAGCTACGGGGTCTATGGGTGATGACACGCCAATGGCTGTGCTATCAAGCCAACCACGTTCACTTTATGATTACTTTCGTCAACAGTTTGCCCAAGTAACTAATCCCCCCATTGATCCATTACGCGAACGTTACGTTATGTCATTGGGAACCTGTATAGGCCGAGAGCATAACGTTTTTAACGAAACCACTGGCCATGCTGACCGCATTTTATTTGCGACACCGGTATTAATGTATACCGGTTTAAAGCAATTACGTGAATTGGACCCTGAACATTACCGATCTGATACCTTAACCTTGAATTATGATCAAGATGAAGGTTTAGAAGCGGCAATATTGCGCTTATGTGATGAAGCGGAAAGCTTAGTTCGAAATAAAAATACGGTTATCTTAGTATTATCTGATCGCCAAATACATCAAGGCATGCTGCCTATTCCAGCAGCAATGGCCGTTGGCGCCGTGCAAAAACGCTTAGTTGAGCAACAATTACGTTGTGATTCAAATATTATTGTTGAAACAGCGTCTGTTCGCGACTCTCATCAGTTTGCTGTACTACTTGGCTTAGGCGCAACAGCTATTTATCCGTACCTAGCTTATGAAACCATCGAGCAATTAGTTGAACAAAAACAACTTGATTTGACTGCCCGTCAAGCGGTGGTTAACTACCGAGAAGGCATTAATAAAGGCCTACTAAAAATATTATCTAAAATGGGTATTTCAACGATTGCTAGCTATCGTTGTGCCGGCTTATTTGAAGTCATTGGTCTTAATAGCAATATCATGAAACTGTGTTTCCCTGATTTACCTAGTCGTATTCAGGGTGCTGACTTTTCAGATATTGAACAAGATAATATCAACCTTGCTCGTAAAGCTTTTATGCCACATCAAAAAATGAGCCATGGCGGATTATTAAAATATGTTCATGGTGGTGAATACCACGCCTATAATCCTGATGTTGTTAGCACGCTACAAACCGCTGTTCGCAGTGGCGACTATAGTGATTATCGAATATTTGCTGATCACGTAAATAATCGTCCTGCTGCTGCATTACGCGATTTATTGGCATTTAAAGACGATCAAAAAGCGATTGATATCGCCACCGTTGAACCAGAAACAGAACTATTTAAACGCTTTGATAGTGCCGCGATGTCAATTGGTGCACTAAGCCCTGAGGCCCATGAAGCGCTCGCTATAGCGATGAACCGCTTAGGTGGTTTTTCTAATTCGGGTGAAGGTGGTGAAGACGAACGTCGCTTTGGTACCGTAAAAAATTCACGTATCAAGCAAATTGCTTCGGGACGATTTGGCGTTACACCTTACTACCTAGTAAATGCTGATGTACTACAAATTAAAGTAGCACAAGGCGCAAAGCCAGGTGAAGGTGGTCAATTACCCGGTGATAAAGTCACACCTTTAATCGCAAAATTACGTTTTTCAGTGCCTGGGGTTACTTTAATATCACCTCCACCTCATCACGACATTTATTCTATTGAAGATCTAGCGCAACTGATTTTCGATTTAAAACAAGTCAATCCTAAAGCAGTTATTTCCGTCAAACTGGTTTCTGGTCCAGGCGTTGGCACTATCGCTTCTGGTGTTGCCAAAGCCTACGCTGATTTCATTACTATTTCTGGCTATGATGGTGGTACTGGCGCTAGTCCATTAACCTCGGTTAAATATGCCGGTTGTCCATGGGAACTTGGTTTAGCTGAAGCGCACCAATCTTTAGTCACCAATGGCTTAAGACATAAAGTACGCTTACAAGTTGATGGTGGTCTAAAAACCGGTATAGATATCGTCAAAGCTGCCATTCTTGGCGCAGAGAGCTTTGGTTTTGGTACCGCGCCTATGGTGACATTAGGTTGTAAGTTCCTCCGAATTTGCCACCTAAATAACTGTGCTACAGGTGTTGCAACCCAAGATGAAGTGCTACGTGAGCAGTTCTTTAAAGGCTTACCTGATCAGGTGATGAATTACTTCAAATTTATCGCTCAAGATGTCCGAGAAATCTTAGCGCATTTAGGGGTTGAAAGCTTAACCGCCATTATTGGTCGTACTGACTTACTCGTGCCTTTGTCAGGCATTACCGCTAAGCAACAAAAGTTAGATTTACGACCTATTATTGCCCCGGTTGTTGCCACTGATGATACGGCATTATATCAGACTGATACTAATGAACCTTTCGATAAAGGTGAGTTAAATCAGCGTTTATTATCACTGGCTGCAGATGCTATTGCGCATAGCAGTGGTGGTGAATATCGTTTAAATATTCAGAACACTGACCGTTCTGTCGGCGCAGCATTATCAGGTGAAATTGCCCGTCATCACGGTGATCAAGGCATGGCGGCAAGCCCGATTAAAGTCGCTTTTAGTGGTACCGCTGGTCAAAGCTTTGGCGTTTGGAATGCCGGTGGCTTAGAAATGACCTTAACAGGTGACGCTAATGACTACGTGGGTAAAGGCATGGCTGGCGGAAAGCTCACCATTAAACCACCAAAAGGAGTAGAATATTTAAGTCATAAAACCATGATTATGGGTAATACTTGTTTATATGGTGCAACAGGCGGAAAACTCTACGGCTGTGGTCGTGCGGGTGAACGCTTTGCGGTACGAAATTCAGGTTGCCACGCGGTAATAGAAGGCACAGGTGATCATGCTTGTGAATATATGACCGGTGGAATAGTGACTATTTTAGGTCAAGTGGGTGTCAATTTTGGCGCCGGTATGACCGGCGGCTTTGCTTATGTTTTAGATGAACAAGATGATTTAGCCATACGTCTAAATAATGAATCTATTGAAATGTTGGCGATAGATGAACTTAATATTCATCAAGAACATTTACGCGGCATAATCAATCAACACTTAGATGAAACTGGGAGTTTAAGAGCAGAGGAAATTTTAAATAACTTTGCTACTTACGCACCATTATTTAAGTTGATTAAGCCCAAAGCGATTGATGTTAAAACCTTATTAGGTCATCGCAGCCGTTCGTCCGCAGAACTACGTGTTCAAGCGCAATAATCAGAGCACAAGTGGAGCAACTAATTCATGAGTAAGAATATTTATCAATTTATCGACGTTAAGCGTATCGACCCGCCTAAAAAGGCAATAGAGCAACGCAAAATTAACTTTGTCGAAATATATCAACCATTAAGCAGTGATCAAAGTGCTGGCCAAGCCGATCGATGTTTAGATTGTGGCAACCCTTATTGCGAATGGAAATGTCCAGTACATAATTATATTCCCCAGTGGCTAGAATTAGTCACTGATGGAAAAATTATGGAAGCAGCAGATCTTTGTCATGAAACCAATAGCTTACCTGAGATGTGTGGTCGTGTTTGCCCACAAGACAGGTTATGTGAGTCAGCTTGTACACTCAATGATGAGTTCGGTGCTGTCACTATCGGTAACATTGAAAAGTACATCACAGATACTGCAATTGCTCAAGGATGGAAACCTGATTTGTCACAAGTGATCGCCACCGGCAAACGGGTAGCCGTTATTGGTGCCGGTCCTGCAGGTATCGCTTGCGCTGATGTGTTAACAAGAAACGGGGTGCAAGCCGTTGTCTTTGATAAACATGCGCAAATAGGCGGTTTACTTACTTTTGGCATTCCATCTTTTAAATTGGAAAAAGATGTTATCCAAACCCGTCGAGAAATTCTTGAAGGTATGGGCATTGAATTTCGCTTAAATACCAATGTTGGTGTCGATATCAGTTTTGCCGATATCAGTGACGAATTTGACGCAGTATTTTTAGCCCTTGGCACCTATACTGATATGACCGGCGGTTTTGAACATGAGTCAGCAACAGGCGTATACAACGCCTTAGACTTTTTGATAGCAAACACGCAAAAATTAATGGGTCTTTCACAAGAAGATGGCAATGAAAATGCTAAACCTTATGTGAACTTCTCAGGTAAAAAAGTGGTTGTACTTGGCGGTGGTGATACCGCGATGGACTGTGTACGTAGTTCGATTCGACAAGGCGCAACGGCAGTAACATGTGCTTATCGTCGTGATCAGGCTAATATGCCAGGTTCACCTCGCGAAGTACAAAATGCCAAAGAAGAAGGCGTAGATTTTCAATTTAACATTCAACCTATTGATATTGCTACTGATGATAATGGTAATACCTGTGGGGTTAAATTTGTCAAAACACAACTCGGTGCACCCGATGCGAACGGTCGACGAAATCCAGAAACCATTGCTGACTCTGAGTTTATTATGCCTGCTGATGCTGTGGTTATTGCTTTTGGCTTTATGCCAAGCCCACCACAATGGATGAAAGATGCCGGCGTTGAAGTTGATGCCAGAGGACGTGTTATTGCTACAGATAACAGCAACTTTGCTCTGCAAACCAGTAAAGAAAATATCTTTGCTGGCGGTGATATGGTGCTGGGGTCAGATCTTGTCGTAACGGCTATAGACCAAGGCCGAAAAGCCGCAATCGGTATCCTCGACTTTGTTATGACACCTGAGATAAAACAGGCATAGTCACCCTATTAATAGCACTTTGAAATACACGACTTGTGTTTTTAAAGTGCTATTACTGTTATCAAAAAATAACAGTTATCTAAACTCAAATTAAATGATTAACTGACAATTGATTACGACCGTTATTTTTTGCCTGATATAACTGCTCATCAGCAAGTTTAATCCAAGCATCAATATTTTCCGATAGTTTCGCATCAGCGACAACAACGCCAATCGACATGGTAATGTTAATGTTAATTGAATCTTCAATATCAGAAGAAAAACAGTGCTGTGCTATCTCTTCGCGCAGTTCTTCGAGCTTTTGCAAAACAGCATTTTTGTCATCATGTTGAGCAACAATAATAAACTCTTCACCACCAAAGCGTGCAACGATATCACTGCGACGGTCAAACTTACCTTTCATTAACTTAGCGACATAGGTTAAACAATTATCACCCACTAAATGGCCATATTGATCATTTAACTTTTTAAAGTGGTCAAGATCTAACATAGCAAGCATCATAGCGGCATCATTTCGTGACAAGATAGCCCGCAACTCGCTAAACTTACTCTCAAGGTAACGGCGGTTATATAGCCCCGTTAAGCTATCTTTATGTGCTAGCTCTTCCAGTGCTTTATTTGCTTTATTCAGCTCTTTAGTACGTTTTGCTACTTTTTCTTCTAAAGCAAGCTGCTGTTTTAATAGTGTTGCTTTCGATTGCTGTAATTTTTCATATAAACTGACAAACTCAGTCGGTGCATCATAGGGTATAACCTTATAACCGGCTTTATTATCCGCTCGAGCAAGCTCTTTTAAAGCAAATGCCAAAGGGCGATTTAAAATATGAGCAAATTGACTGGCCAGTAATAATACTAAAACAAAAATTAAAGACAATGACATGAAAATGGTTAAATACTGTTGCTCAATTAATTGTAAAAATTGGCCATGTTCAATTAAAACCAAGACTTTCCAGCCATTATTTAACGTTACTCTACGATATAAATAGCGTTTCATGTTCGCGCCATGAGTATCGATTATCATAAACTTATCTTGCAGTTCTATATGGTCGAAAGAAGCATTAAATTTTGCTAATTTTGTCAAGGATAAACTCGATTCAGCATAAATAACATTATCATTTTCATCCGTTAACACGACATCGATTTGTCGATCGTTGGCCGCATAACGATTAACCTGATCAAACATATTAAGGTTTAATGAGCCCTCAACTATCCCTGTAGGGCTCTTGCTATTTTTAGCATACAGAGGGGCACTTATTGCAATAATAGGATCAGAGCCAAAGCCTCTACCAAGAAAAACCGGCGAAGTATAAAGTGACTGATGATAAAAAGCTTGAGTGAAATAGGAGCGATCAGAAATACTAAAGCCTGCTTTAGGTAAGTTATCCATTAAAGAACGAGGTGAAGATGCCACTAAATCAGCATCTTGATTGGCAATAAGCATAGTCAAAAAACCCGGATAGAACTCATGCGTTTTACTCAATGAATCATCGTAATCACTTGGCGCAATAATCGAAAGCTTATTTGCTATTTGCGCAATTGCCTTCTTATGTTCATCAACATAGCTTTCAATAATACGGCTCAAGTATTGGCTACTAATATCAAGCTTATCTTCAAACTGCTGTTCTTGTATCTCATTTAAGTTACGACTTAAATACAAGCTAACACCGACCACAAAAAAAGCTGACATGATCCAAAAGATATAATGTAAGTATTGCTTAAGATTTTTTATTAAAGCGGGCTGCTGTGATCTAACCCAAAGATTTAATTTATCGCCAAAAACAAACAGCAAGATAACCGCTAAACTAGTATAAAAAATAGCATTAATACTTTGTTTAAATAAGGAAAAAAGTAAATATCCTTGAGTATCTGGACTATTAAACCAAATCAGTGCTGCCGTCAAAGGCATACCGATAATCAACCAATAAACAAAATCTGCGGTCGGTAAATACCAGCCACGCCCCCGCATATAAGAAACAAAAAGTGCCTCTAAGCCAAAAGTTAAAAAGCCAAACGGATGTCCCCAAATAATAAATAATGGCGCGACACAGATCACAGCACTTAACAATGTTAATGCTGGACGTAAATAAGCTGCGGCTAAAATGAAAGCTAAATTACCAATAACTAAAGAAATGCTATACGCAAGTTCTATTGGAAAGCAGTTAAGCAACGCGCCAACCAGACCCAAAATCACGGCTAATAAGATAGAACGAATTTGGCTAGGCTTAGCCTCGACGGTTGGTTTTTTGAATTTTAGAGCAATTTTAATTGGCAAGCTAGCCATGAATAGTGCACCACATCAATCGTTAGTAAATCGCTAAATTTAACGGTTAAGTTAAAAAGAAAATGCTCTTGAACAGTAACGTCATTTTACTGAATATCAACATTGTGTGTTTAATTTAGCAATATCCATATATTGATTATATAGCTAAAAATAGCCAATAATGATCTTTGACCAAACTATATTGCATTAAATACAAAAGCCCTGTCAATATAATACCAATTGCATTAATTAATTGACCAACTTTATCCACTCTCTCCAACAGAGATTTTTGACTCGTTCAACATCCGCAATGAATGTATTCCAAGCGCGAGAGACCTGTTCCACTATTTCTTCGTAACCTCGAAATACGCGGTTTGATAAGCAACGTTGCCGTAACCATTGCCATACTTGCTCCATCGGGTTCAGCTCCGGAGAATAAGGTGGGAGTTTTAACAGACTGACATTGGTAAATGGGCTGGCCGTATCGATCGTATGCCAGCCCGCGCCATCCATTACAACAACGGCATGACGCCCAGGCTCTGTCGCTTCACTTATTAATTTCAGATGCTGCTTCATCACCTCTTTATTCACAAGAGGGCTGATAAGCGCCTGAGTATTACCATTGCTCGGACACACCGCCCCAAAGACATAGCCATAATCGAATTGCTGTTGCTTTACTACTCTTGGCCTGCTGCCCTTGGCTGCCCATATTCTGGACGTCTGATTTTGCTGACCGAATCGTGCTTCGTCTTGAAACCAGACGTCAACGCGATCCAGAGGAAGATGACCGGGAGTGTGAAGGATCGTTTCCAGCAGGAAATTTTTTAAAAGTGTCCTGGGTTTGTTGTGATTGTTTAGGGTGTTTAGAGCGACTGGTTATCCAACTGAAACCGAGCGCATCCATGATGCGGTATACGTTTCGCAACTGATAATCGATTTGGAAGGTGTCGCTAATGTATTGTCGTACATCCTGTGCAATCAAACGCCCCCCCCTCCTTTTTAACCGCATTTTCTTTGATAAAATGTGCGATCTGTTCTCGCTGGGAGACGGAGAGCTGACAGGGTCTACCCGGACTAGGTTTGGATTGCAGACCTTCAAGTCCGTGCGCCAGATAGTTGGATACCCAGGTATTAACACTGCCTCTGGCAACCCCAAGGTAAGTTGCTATCTGGGTTCGTGTTTCCCCATTCTTGAAATGATACAAAGCTAGATAGCGGGTTCGCAGTTGCCCGTTGGAGGTTTGCTTTGCTAATTGTTTAAAGTCGTCGGCTGTATGCATATCAAAATCACTCGAATATGAATACCACTATTAGATCAAACTTTTAAGACAATTGGTATAATACCAATTCTCATAGCTTGGGTATTATTGCAGGGCTTCGAAAAATTTAATTATCTGTGGTTAATGCCTATAGATCAAACCATATCACTAAACGGGTTTGCTGTTGGTAGTACTATTTTATTGGCAAAACCTGTCACGCTGATATTTTCATCGGTTAAGTTAACATCATCATCCATCAATGTACCATCGCCAAAACGATAAATAATTTGAAAATCACCACTGTCAGCTTGAGCTTGATATTTAGCTCTTGCCTGCTCTACCAGGGAATTTTTATCGCGATAAGTTGCCATACCATCACTACCGTGGCGTTTTTCCATCATAGCTAAGGTTATCGCAGGAGAAAATAAGGTCGCTGTCGCATTATTGCCACCAAAGCCTTTCGAATTAATAAACGCAACATCCATAGCCTGACAATGCCAGTGTTCAGTAGCAATATTTAGCTGTTCATCATGAACGTCATCAGCGACTTTATCAATTGTCGTTATACCTGGCATAATGTTATGTGCAAAAATACCTAACGCCATCGCCACCTGATCACCACTTGCAGGGCCGATAGTATGACCAACAAAGGCTTTTGGCGCTGCTACAGGCCAATCAGTAATATCAAAGCTCTTAGCAACACGATCATAAATTAAAGATTCAGTAACACGATTTTGCGGCGTACTAGAGCCGTGCGCTAAGATAAAGCTGCGTTGCTGAACCGATTCCGCACCGACAATCGATTTAGCCAATGCAACTGCTTTAGCCATAGTAATGTAATTACCTGGACCTGGTGCGGTAATTGATTTCTTTATACCGTCAGCATTGGTGTAAACATCGGCAACTGAGCCTAGCACATTGGCACCCAGTTCAATCGCTAACGCATCGTCAACTAAAATAATAAACTGTGCGGCTTCACCAATAGTAAAACCACAGTTTTCACCAAATGGACGACTAGTACGGCGATGATCTGCAACACCGTTACCATCAATTTTTTTCAAACCTTCTTCATTGGCAAGCGCACTCATATTACCAAAGCCTTCAACAACTTCTGGGGTAATAGCACAGTCATTACTACCCACTATCGCCAAACGAATACGACCGGCTTGAATATCCTGCACTGCTGCTTTTAAGTTATATAAAAACGTTGCACAAGCGCCTGTTGAGGTGAAAGTTGTACCTACATTACCGGTAACATAGGCATTAATAAAATCAGTCGACATGGTGTTTAAACCAAGCGCTAAATTTTTTGTTGATACGCGATCGCCCTTCAAACGGCTCTGCATCATACCACCCACACCTTCTGCTTGAGTTTGACCAAAAACAGATGCTGAATAAGTACCAATTTCATCTGGGCTAACCTTATCAGCGATTTTATTCCAGCTATAACCCGTGGAATGAATAGCGTCTGCAGCGCCAAAAATAGTCGCTTGTAAACCCCGAGGCTGATAACGACTATTGTATAAACTTGCAGGTTTAAAGCCGGTAGGAAATTGCCCTGCCGCTTTAATCGGGTTATCACGTGTTGAGCTGTGACTGACTTCAATTTCGCCAGCAATATCCACACGCACTCGCTTCTCAGCTAATTCAGTGATTTTCCATGTCCGTGGTAACGGGCTTGGTAAATCACGAGCACGAGTTTCAAAGCTTATGCCTTGCTCGCCCACATCCATGGTTAATTTTTGTTGCCAAGGTGTCGCATCAGGATCAAAGTGTTCATGCTCTATTTTACGGATCAAGGTACCGGCTAATATTTCTGCACCGAAGCGCCCTTCAACAGCTGACTTTTCAACGACTGTACCGTCGACATCAACTAACTTACCGTCTCGACTGGTCAATAAATTCATTAAGGTCGCTAAGCCGACAAAAGTCTCTTGGCGAGCTTCAGCATTTAGTTTATCGATAACAATACGACGAAAGCCTTGATGAAATGATGTTCTGCCGGCAGCATTAATGCCGCCCATGCCAATTATAATCGGTAACGCAGTCATGAAAAGTCTCTTTAAATTGCAACTAAATAATTAATATCACTCAGTGTAAGAGTTAGCTATAAAAAATAATACTCATATATAGCCAAAAAATATGTCAAAATAGCCAAATGATAAAAATAACGTAACATTAGCTCCAATGAAGGCAAAATTTAAACGCGATCAAGACAAGACCATTAATATTGCCCTACTACTTTATGATCACATGTTAGCCACCAGTGTCAGTCTGCCTGTTGAAATGTTACGTGCTGGCGAAGCTGTAGCTTTACAGGAAAATCGTCACGCCCCACGGCTATCAATTCAAATGGTTGCCGAGAGTATTAAACCCATATCCACCCGTGCTTTAATTAAATTACTACCAGATACCGATATTGACCATGCTCAACGCCCAGACTTTGCTTTTATCCCTAGCCTCTGGCGTAATCCCAGACCAACAATCGCCGGACAACCTAAAATGCTACAGTGGCTTAGTGATATATGGCAGCAAGGTTCGACCTTAATTGGTGGTGGTACGGGGGTTTGCTTAATGGCTGAAGCGGGTATTTTAGATCATCACCCAGCAACTACTCATTGGCATTATGTCGAACAATTTAAGCGCGATTATCCAAAAGTAGATTTAAAACCAGATTTTTTTATCACCCAATCTGAACGCACTTATTGTGCAGCTAGCCTAAATGCTCTAGCCGACATTGTCGTTCATATTATTTTTCAAGTTTATGGCCAAAATGCCGCACAACAAGTAGAACGTAACTTTTCGCATGAAATAAGAAAACCTTATGAAGAACAGCGCTACTTAGAAGGTGCAGTTGATCGTCATCCCGATGAATTAATCAGCCAAATACAATTCTGGCTAAAAACTAATTTAAATTCAGCGCTGACGTTAAATGATATCGCGCAACAATTTGGTATCAGCCAACGTTCGTTTACCCGTCGCTTTAAACTCGCCACGGGTATCAATGCCACGCAATATTGGCAACAGCTAAAAATAGAAACGGCAAAAGACCTATTAGGGGCAAGTAATTTATCAATTCAAGAAGTTGCTTTTCAAGTCGGCTATCAAGACCAAGCAAACTTTACCCGTCTCTTTAAGCAAGTACTCAACTTAACACCCAAAGCCTATCGCGCTATGGTGAGAAAGAAATTATTTACTAATGATTAACTATCTCCCGGTGATACCGCAACCTGCAGTATCATCGGGATAACACAAAAGTTTGGTCGTTTAAACGCCCATATTCGTCATTTAGTGTGCCAGCTATTGGCAGAATTCACTATGTAAAAAGCTGATCAGCTTCACCACTGAAGGGTTCGCAATGCTGTAAAAAATAGTCTGAGATTCTCGGCGTGTTTTGACCAAACCATCTTGGCGTAATCTCGCTAAATGCTGTGATAAACTTGATTGGCTTAGCTCAATAACGTTATTAAGCGCAGTAACGGACATTTCTTTCTCGCCTAAATGACACAATATTAACAGCCGATGTTGGTTACTCATGGCTTTCAATAAATCAGCAGCCTGAGCAGAATTTTCCTGCATGTCTTTTATATTAATTTCTGCTAACTCAGCCATTTACTTCTCTCATTCTCATTATTGGTTTATTACAAAATCATCACTAGTTAGCCACGATATTAACCCGACGAATATATGGATAACTAGCAGCACTCGCGTGTTCTTTAAACAAAAATAAAATAGCCCCAACTCACCATCAGCAACACCCAAGGCAATATTGATAATACTCTAGTGCTTGCGGTGGAAACCTTTGCATTATCGGTTGTCGATGGTAATGCTTCCGTTGTCGTTGTACTCGTTTTCGCAACTAAACCTTTTTTGCGTTGTTTATCACGTTCGCGCGCTTTAATTTTTTGCTGTTTTTTATATTCACTAATGCCTTTCTCAATACCTTGGGCAATTAATTTCGTTTGTTCTTTGGTTTGAGATTTTTTCTGCGTGCCTTTAGCTATACGTAAAGCTTCACTTTGAGTTTCGTTTGAAACTTGAGCTGTCAAAACTAAAATCCTTAATCATTTTATTATTCATTATATAATGCCATTAATCTTGCTAAACTATCAGCAAAAATTTTTATTGCCACCACATTAGCCAAAATATAGAGAACAGCATGAGCGATTTACTTAGCACCGCAAAAAACCAAATTACACAAATGTTATCAATGCAAGATGCGATGAATTCACGGGTGAGTGAAACATGGCGAGATAACAATTATGAATGGTATCGTGCCATTTGGGTTGAGTGTGCAGAAATGCTTGATCACCATGGTTGGAAGTGGTGGAAACATCAAGAAATTGACCTACCACAAGTCCAGTTAGAACTGGTTGATATTTTTCATTTCGGTTTGAGCTTACGACTTATGAGTGGTGATTCGATTGCTGATATTAGCCAGACTTTAGCAGCAGAATTAACTCAAAATAGCGGTGAAGAAGATTTTAAAATTGCTTTAGAAACGCTGGCCTCAAAAGCGGTCACTAACCAAGCTTTTGATGCCTTGGCACTTGCCGATTGTATGCGTTTAACGTCAATGGATTTAGCTGAATTGTTTCGTCAATATGTTGGTAAAAATACCTTAAACTTTTTCCGTCAAGATCACGGCTATAAAGACGGTAGCTATATCAAAGTATGGCATGGTGAAGAAGATAATGAAGTGCTAGCAAATTTAGTTAACTCATTAGATGCTAACGCTGATGATTTTCAACAGCAGCTTTATAGTGCCTTAGAAGCTAAATACCCAAAGCAGTAAATATATAAAAATCAAATGGTTAATTAGTTATATAAAGCTTTAAGATATAATTAATTAACCAATGAGATCTTAGTGTGATCTCTGGCTCAATTTTTGCTTATCTAATGTTCTAAGATAAACGTCAAGAATTTGAACTGCCGGAGATGTATATGGAACTCATTCTATTTGCCATGATCAGCCTAATTGTTATTGTTGCTATGCTTGCAAGTCGCTTAAACGACAATAGCTTTCCTTTTCCTTTCGATCGTAAAACTGCTTTATTCACTCCCGCAGAAAAAAACTTTCAAAACCTTGTTGAACAAGCAATGGGCACAAAATATCGCATTATAAATCGCGTTAAGCTGGCCGACATTGTTAGCATTCGTAATGGGGTATCAAATCGAGCGGGCCAAACCGCGGTAAATAATGCCAATAGTAAATATTTAGACTTTGTAATTTGTGAACGCGACAGCATGAAAATGCTTGGCGTGATTGACTTAGTCGACACCCAAGGTAAGGGTTATAAAGTTAAAAAAGATTGGTTTGTCAGTGGTGCGCTTGAAGCCGCAGCTATTCCACATATTCGAATTAAAGTAAAAGCGAATTATACCATTGATGAAATTCGCGCTTGCATTAACAGCCGAATACTCGGTAACAATGCACCAACCCCACAAGTAAAGGGAAGAATTATTCCAGCACCTTTAGTCAGAGCTCGGCCAAGAACAGTTGGCGCATTAAGCCCTGCTGCGGCTCAAGCCATGTTGCCCAAAGATACACCAGCAATGGCTAGGCAGCTTGCCTCACCGCAAGCCGCTGCGCTACCGCACTAACCCCCCCATGATACTTCATGGGTATGTACCCATACCATAAACTTAAAGCAGATTTACAGATCTGCTTTTTTGTTAATACTGAAGAAAGATTTTACGCGTAATCCACGTTATAATCCGCGCATAAACTATAGACATAACTTAGCGAAACACCTCACTAAGACTTTTACAGGATTAAATTTATGAAAGCAGGTATTATCGGCGCAATGGAGCCAGAAGTTGCGATTTTAAAAGCTAAACTAGAAAACTGCCATACATCGACACATGCCGGCTATACCTTTTACCAAGGCTTATTAGATGGCACTGACGTGGTTATTGTTCAGTCCGGTATCGGTAAAGTTGCTGCCGCACTTGCCACAGCGATACTGATTGATAAATTTCAACCTGATTATGTTGTTAATACTGGCTCTGCTGGCGGCTTTGAGCAATCGCTGAAAGTAGGCGATATTGTCATCAGCTCAGAAGTTCGTTACCACGATGTTGACGTTACCGCTTTCGGTTATGAAATAGGTCAATTGCCTGCCAACCCACCGGCATACATACCACATCCTGAATTGGTCGCGGCAGCCAAGATCGGGATTAATTCACTTGCGAATATTCAAACCTTGGTTGGCTTGATCACTACAGGGGATACCTTTATGACCAAAGATGAAGATATTGCCAAAGCAAGAGCCAATTTTCCGACCATGGCAGCAGTAGAAATGGAAGGCGCGGCTATTGCCCATACCTGTCATCAGTTCAACACTCCTTTTGTCGTTATTCGCTCAATGTCAGACATTGCGGGTAAAGAATCACCAAGCTCATTTGAAGCTTACTTAGAAACAGCATCAGTTAACTCATCAGTGCTGGTTACCAGCATGTTAGCGGCACTCAAAGGCAAAACACTAAACTAATGGAAAATCTGAGTAATATCCTCACCAGTTCGCATTTTTATTCTGCTGCCTTCATGCTGTTACTAGTGATGGCATTAAAAGCCTGTATTGGACAGTTTGTTACTCAGCAACCATTAGCTTTTTTTAACTTTTATTGTCAGCGTTTGGCCGATAAAGTCAATAAATCAAGCAACAGTGCCCGTCAACAAAACATTTCCGGTTTAATCGCCATTATAGTTACACTCACGCCATTACTCATTATTCTCTGGTTATTTGAGGCTTTTATTGAAGTGTATTGGCTGTGGCATGCATTATTGCTCTACCTTGCCTTAGGCAGCTTTGGTTTAACTAAAACCAGTAAAAATGTGGCACGCGAGCTAGTCGCCAATAACAACTATCAAGCTAAACAAAAAATAGCAGCTTTCTTATTGCGCAGCACCGAGCAATTATCACCGTTAGGTATCAGTAAAGCCTGTATTGAAACACAAGTGTTACGTAGCTCACAATTACTGGTTTGCGTCGGATTTTACTATCTCGTGTTCGGACCTCTGGCAGCGTTAACCTTTCGTTTATTACTAGAAATGCATTACGCCTGGAACATAAAGCTTGCTCGTTTCATCCATTTTGGCGCCGCCATTAATCATATTGTAAAACTCTTACAGTGGTTACCATGCCGACTATTTACCTTAGTACTATTACTCGGTACTGTTGGTCAGAACACGTTACTTTATTGGCGCTTAATACGCGGCAAATTTTTCCACACAGATAACAGTATATTATTACATGTGCTAGCCTTAGGTTTAGCGGTTAAACTCAGTGGTGTTGCTATGTATGACGGCAATAAAGTACGTAAAACTAGCTTTAATGACTCAGCAAGGCAGCCACAAGCTACCGATATTATTCATGCGAGCAAACGCATAAATTATGCGCTTTACCTACTCATTTTAATGATGATGCTACTCGCGATAATTTCCTATAGTATTACTGATTAAGACCAACAGCCATACGATAAAAGCCCTTTGCTATTATTAAGATTCAGGTACACTATAATTCTTAAAATGAACGGCTAAATTTCACTTACTTTAAGGCCATATCATGAAACTGATTAAATTGTCGCTAGTTACTTTATTAAGTGTCATTTCGCTGCTCTCTTTTGCCCAGCAAACGGTCACAATTTCACAACAAGAGCTGTTAACTTTAATGGCAACACCAAACAAACAGACGATAATATTAGATGTGCGTAGCGCTGAAGAGTTTGCCGAAGGTCATATCAAAGGGGCAATTAATATTAGCCATGAGCAGATTAACGCTAATCTAAGTAAAATTAGCGCCTTTAAAGATCAAACTGTTATTGTACATTGTCGTTCAGGTCGTCGTGCTATCAGCGCAGAAAACGATCTTCGTGCCGCTGGTTTTAGCGATCTTCGTCACCTTGAGGGTGATATGAACGGTTGGCAAGCTGCTAATTTACCCTTAATAAAATAACAAGCGAGATAAATGACAGAATTACTCTATTGGCTTGATATATTTGGTATTGTCGTTTTTGCCTTTTCCGGGGCATTAATGGCCGGACGCTATAAACTTGACCCTTTTGGAGTGGTCGTTCTGTCTGCCGTCACCGCGATTGGCGGGGGCACCATGCGCGACGTTATTTTACAAACGCCAGTATTTTGGCTGCAGAACCCCGTTTACCTCTATGTTATTTTAACCACAGCAGCACTCACCATTATTTTTATTCGTTCACCCAAGCGTATCCCTAAACGTTTTTTATTAGTCTCAGACGCTTTTGGTTTAGCTTTATTCGCCGTACTGGGCACAGAGAAAGCACTCAGCTTAGGTTCTTCCATTCCTGTAGCCATTGTTATGGGTATGATGACGGGTGTTGCCGGTGGTATGCTGCGCGATATATTATGTAATGTAATACCAATGATTTTACGACAAGAAATTTATGCCACGGCCGCTATTTTAGGCGGCACGTTATATACATTATTACGCTATTTATCCGTACCTGAACATATCGCTATTATAACAGCGATACTTGGCGCATTAGTATTGCGTTTAGCCGCAATTTATTGGCGCGTGACCCTACCCGCTTTTGATATAATCGAACCGGAAGAAAGCAAAAAAGACCAAGAATAGCCAGCTGGACTATGCATGATCTTTTTCTTTTATAACTTGATAAGCTCAATTATATCAGCTACTAACTTAGGCAGAATAACTTGCAACGTCAGTTAGCAATATTTGAGGCACTTATGCCTCGATACCCCAACCATCATTATAACCTTTGAATTTTGTCGCTAGCAGTTCAAATTCAGCTTCTTGTGCAATAATCGCGTCATAACTTGGTACCATGCTAACCGTACAGTTAACATCCCATACATTTGGCAATTCATCGGGCACTAGCTCAACTGGCATATCTGGCGCTTGCTCTGCTAAGTGAGCAACCATAGCTTGTGCGTGTTGCTCTTGTTCAAATAACTGAAAAAACACTACCTGGTGAATTTCGTTTAAATCAATGCCCGCAGTTTGCATTTCAGCTAAAACTTGGCCGGTTTCATCATTTGGGAAGGTCATATCACATACAAATTATTAAAAACAATACCTTATTATATACCCAAAGCCATTCAAGATGCTCGTTCGACTGGCAATTAATACCATACAATTACTTTTGCTTGATGCTATCACGTAGACAAAGGGCGGCAGACAGATAATTTAGTGGTAACAACCGATGAATTTCGCACTTTGACTTAGTGATTTCTGCCACTAATGAGTGGTACTTATTAACGTACAAATATTTTGCTGACACGCCAATTGCGCAGTTGAATTTATGGTTGGGCATTGCTCGATAATAAGGTCTTTCGTGGCTATTTTTTTCAGCTGTGATGCACCGATAATATTACTAGCAAGTCGACAGTCGATATTTTTAAATCTAACGGTCAACACCTGACATTGCGCTATTGTCACGCAAGTTAAATTATTAATCAGCGTTGTTTCAAAGCTTTTCATCACGCTTTTATCATCTGATGGTGACGGTATTTCAGCATCATCGGCATGATTATAATGACTAAGATTACGTTGTTGTTCTCGCTTTTGTTGTTGCAACTGAGCATCGTGTTCTAGCTGATTTTTTAACAAGGTAGTCGATTTTTCGTTCTCAGATAATAAATAGCCTAAGCCGAGTAATATGATCAAAAGACCGACACACCCTATCAGTGTGATAATTAACCATTTAACCATTAAGCAGGCTCTTTGCTTGAGTTAGCGCTTACTTTACTTTTCTTACCTTGTGGAAAATCACGCAGCATACTATCAACCGCAGTGGTTATTTTTTCCTGCGTTTCGCGGCTATTATCATCTGCTTTAAATTTCAATGGATAAACACTACGCCACACTGAGCGTTGGCTTTTAGGATCGATAATATCGAGGATCAAACTACCTGGACGTAGTTTATTTTCTAACTCAGCATGCGTTGCTTGACCCGCTCTTAAGCAATAGCCGCAATATTTTACCTCGCGATTATATTTTTCTAACTCAAAAGCACGATGATCCAGAAGGTGATAAGCAATAACAATATCAGCTTTTTTTAGTGTTTTATAGCTAAAACCATTGCCATCAAAGCCTTGTTCAATCGCTAGTTCGATGTTATTGCGTGTACTGTCACTGAGGTTTTGTAAGTCACCAAATGTCGAATTACGACCATAAGTGCTATAACTTTCAATCGAGGAAAAATCAAAGCCATCACGAAATGACGTCGTAGCTGTTATAGTCGAACAAGCAACAAGGTTGATCATTAAAATTAAACAGCTAAGTGACCTAATACTTATCATAGTATCTTCAAGAAAAAAATTAATGACACTAGATTACCTAGCTGTGCTGAGATTACAACATCTGCTGACGATATAAACGTTAACTTATTGCAGTGATTGATAACTAACCGCGTTAAAGTCAATAACACTACCACCGAATTCTGTCGCAAAAGCATCAGCATCTGTTTTTGCTGAAAAGCTCGCCAAAGTTTTCCCCATAGCGCCAATTTTATCTGAGCCTACCACGTACCAAGCTTTACGTGCATCAATAAAGTAGCCGTCATTAGGCGCATCCCATGGCGCTTTACTCATGTCATGAACCAAAATCGTAGTGACATTACGTTTGTTTTCAGGATCAAGATAAAAGCTAAACATATCACGCGTTGAACAGAATTTTTTTACACTATTACCATCTGCTTCAGTTACACCTTGGCGAAATAACTCGGCTTTAGGTCCAGAAAAGTTGCTAATTAGCATGCCACATAAGTGACACTCATCTGCACTTTCAATAGCCACCGCTTGATGAATAATCTGTTGTTGCGCTGACTGTTCAGAACAAGCAACCACAGCGACAAAGATCAGCGAGAATAAAAGTTTACGGAACATGATGAATACCCTTAAAGTTTTTTATTTTTGAAAATAATGGCTGCAATAGCTAATGGAGCAACAACCCAAGCTAATAAAATCGTCAACAATTGGCCTTGTGTTAAATTTGCATTGATAGCAACGGCCAGTGCGCCATTGACATCTGTGCTATCCAAACCAGCAAGATTAATTAAACGAAACACATCCGCTGGATTTAACATCATCAATTGCGTTAATGCTGATTGACTTAGCCCTGAATCTGCGCCAACCAGTAAAGCCAGTAAGGCTAAGTCAAATACCAAAGCAAAAAAGAACCAAGTGATTAAAGCAACGCCTGCCGCTTTAGACTTTTCACTGGCAAGTAAGCTGATCATATAAGCGATAGCGGTAAAGCTTAGGCCTAATAACGTTGCGCTAATAATAAAATAACCAAAGGTTTCAATGATGACAACGTCACCATGTTGAATAAACAGCAGTAACGCTGAGGCACCAAACCCGAGTAACGTGGCTAAAGCAATAATGCCGCCTTGACCAAAAAACTTGCCAAGCAGCAATTGATTTTTACTCAATGGGTACGTTAGCAATAACAACAATGTACCGCCCTCTTGTTCACCAACAAAACTGTCATAACTGAGCAGCAAAGCAATCAGGGGGATCAAAAATACAGCTAAACTCGCTAAGCTAGCAATGGTGGTGGATAACGACGTAACACCAACAGTACCTGAAGCCGCGGCACCAAAGTAAGTCAAGCCTACGGATAATACAGCGAAAATCAAGGTTATCGACAGCAACCAGCGATTGCGTAGGCCATCATGAAACTCTTTATTAGCGACAGTTAGTATTTCTCTCATTACGCACCTGCCTTGGTATTTTCTATTTTCATTTGCTCTGCTTGTGCTAAATAATACTGATAAACTTGTTCTAAATTTGCCGACTCAACCGCAATATCACTTAGGCTTTCATCTGCCAATAAATAGCGTAAAACTTTAAGTTTGTCTTGTTCAGGTACCGTTAAATAGCCAGCCGAATTGACATATGTTTTGACCATTGGATGTTCAAGTAATGCTACATTTAACCCTTGTGGTTTAATTTGCGTTGGTAAACTTGCTGCCGCTCGTAGTTCAGCAATAGTACCAAGCGCTAAGGTTTTACCACCTGAAATAATCATCGCGCGGTCAATATGCTGCTCAACCCCCGGCAAAACATGAGAACAAAGCACCACACTCGTTCCTTGAGTTTTTAATTGATCTACACTGTTATAAAATTCTGCCGTCGCATTGGGATCTAAACCGACGGTGGGTTCATCAAGCAATAATAATTTCGGTTCGCCAATAAAGGCTTGTGCTAAACCTAAACGCTGACGCATGCCCTTAGAATAAGTTTTTACTTGCCGGTCCATGGCATGAGCAATACCGACTTGCTCCAGAAGAGCCTTGGCATGCTTTTTTGTCTGACCTTTTAAGCGAGCAAAATAACTTAGTACCTCTAAACCAGTTAATTGTTCGTAGAACATGACATTTTCTGGCAAATAGCCCATTTTTGCTCGCATATGCCATGCTGATTTATCATCAGGCTTCATGCCCATCACGCTAACATCGCCAGCATCGGCAGAAATTACGCCTAAAATAAGCTTCATCATGGTGGTTTTGCCAGCGCCATTATGGCCAAACAAACCGAGTACTTCTCCCTGCGCTAGTTGCAGGTTAATGGATGATAACGCCGGCAAACTTTTATAGTTTTTACTGACATTTTCAAGGGAAACTAAGGGTGTTTTCATTATGGTTGACTTGCCTTATTCGCATGAACTTCTGACTGACCATCACTTGCTTGGAGTAATGACGCGATATGACTTGCTCTCTTTGGCACTGCTGAAGGTTGCATGAGTGGAAAGCTGTCTTTAACGCCTGGTGGCTTTAAAACCGGAAACTCTTTTTGTATCCAACGTAATATTAATACTACCGGGCTATCCATGATCATTTTCATTTCTGGGTAGCGCCAAATGAGTTGGTCAATGCCGTCGTTTGGTTCAAAAATAACATCACCAATATTATCACCATTCATATCCCAGCCTAAATAGTTACTCCAATAGTTGCCTTGACCTTCAAAGCTCCATTCTTGTTTTTTATTGGAAACATATTTAACTTGTACCGGATTATTAATAAAACTATTACCGTAGATTTTAATATTCTCTGAACCAGCCGTTAAATGAATGCCAATTTCAGCAGTATCGACACGATTATTTTTAATGGTGTTATAGCCTGAGTTATAAACAAACAAGCCCTTACCGTCTCGACCTAGCACTTTGTTTTCTGGCTTAGTCCAAACGTTTTTAATATCATTATTCTCAAAAGTTGATTCAGTGATAAAGTTGAGTAAAAAACCATAATCTTCTGAGTCACTGGTTTTATTGCCTTTAATGATCAGACGGCGCGAGCTCATTAACGCATAACCCGCACGAGTACTATAAGCTGTGTTATTAATCACTGAATTGTCATATGAATACATATAATGAATACCATAACGTAAATGATGCATGGTATTACCTTCGATAATATTATTTTTACTGGCAATAACATAAATGCCATCACGAACGCCACTCATTTCATTGGCTAAAATGTGAGCATTTTCAATGCTGGATATCTGAATACCGTTACCTCGATCAGCAGAGCGAATGTTGACATTGCCTTGCACGGTATTATTAATCACTTTTGCATGCTTAATTTTATGCAACCAAATACCAAAGCCATCGCCAGTTAATTTGTTATTTTTTATTTCAATGTTTTCAGCTTTAGTTGTCGAGTAAATACCTGAATTTTCATCAGTTAAATTATGGCCCCAATTCTCAATAATAAGATTTTCAACAGTAATATTTGAATTTTTTAGTAATAAAGCATTACCTTGGCCATTGGCATCGATAATGGCGCCGTCTTCACCAGATAAGGTCAATTGACGGTTAATAATAAAATTTCCCAAATAGCGCCCAGCGCTTAATTTAACAATATCACCATCAACACTGGCATCCAGCTTTTGCTGCAGGTTATCTTCAGGCGATAGCCAAATAGTGGCAGCAAAGACATTAAATGAAAAGTGTAGAAAAAGCACAGCAACAAGTAGTTTTCTCAATGATCGTACGCTCAAAAACTCGCCCCTATAAATTAAAAATGCGGCAATAACAAATTGCTATTGCCGCCTATTTTACGCTGACTTATCAAGTTATCCTAGTACTAACATAACGTTAGCTGTGAATAAAAATTCGTTCAACGCTAGCCTATTCAAACATCAACTAACACCCGCAAACACATTACCATACCGTTTATCTACGGCTGTTGACAGCAACACTCTGCTACTGTCAACACTATGTACTTGCTAATGTCTGTTGTGCGCTTAATTAAGCTTCAACTAGCATACGGCCACGCATTTCCATGTGTAACGCGTGACAGAACCAGTTACAGTAGTACCACTGTACGCCTGGTTGATTAGCCGTAAAGGTAATCGATGCTGTTGCTTGTGGACCAATTTCCATTTGTACACCATGGTTAGTCATACAGAAACCATGGGTGACATCTTCAACTTGATCGAGGTTAGTAACGATAACGGTAACTTCGTCACCTAGCTTAACTTTAAACTCAGACATACCGTAAGTTGGTGCGATAGACGTCATGTATACACGTACTTTCTTACCGTCACGAATGACTTTATTATCAGTATAAACATCGACGCCGTCTTTTTTCGCCATAGCTTTTGTTTCAGCAAAGATTGGATCAGTGCGTGGCCATAATTTTAACGGTTTCATTTTGCTGCGATGAACCATGATACAGTCATGCGGTTCGGCAAATGTTGGACCATCATGTACAAGCTTCATTTCATCACCAGAAATATCAATTAACTGATCGTTTTCTGGGCGTAATGGTCCAACAGGCAAGAACCGATCTTTAGAGAACTTACAAAGTGAGATTAACCATTTACCGTCAGCATCACGCGTTTCACCTTGTGTAGTATGGTTATGACCTGGTTGGTAATGTACATCTAATTTTTGACGAATATAATTAACTTTTTTGCCGTTATGCGCATCAATAGCATCTTGTACATTCCATTTAGCAATTTGACTATCAAGGAATAAAGTAGTGTACGCATTGCCTTTGTTATCAAATGCGGTATGCAATGGCCCTAAGCCTAGTTCTGGTTCAGCAACGATGGTATCGCGTGGCTTAATTTTATCAGCAAATAATGCATCTAATTTCTTAATTGAAATAATTGACACTGTTGGCGATAACTTACCGTTTGCCACAAAGTACTCGCCGTTAGGAGAAGTATTTAAACCATGTGGTGATTTTGGTACTGGGATATAACGGGTTAAATCTGAACCTTTACGTCCATCTAATACTGGCACATTATTACCGTTGTAAGTTTTATACTTACCCGCTTTAAGTGCAGCTTCACAAGCAGCTAAACTGAAGATGACCACATGATCACGCTCAGCAGAGATCATTTCACCTAAGTTCATGCCCATTTCTGAGTTATAACAGGTTGATGCAAAATATTTACCATCAAAATCTGCGTCTGTGTTATCCAAGTTACCGTCAACCATAACTTGGAAAGCCATTTCCATAGTTTCTGCATTGATAACGTTATAAAGCGAACGATAAGTACTGACATCTTCCATGCCGGCTTTACCATCGTTATTCATTGGAATTTCAAATTCACCATTACAGACAACATATTTAGTGTATGGTACTTTTTGTACTCGTAAACCATGAACCGCTTGTACGTTAGGTACAGTCAACATTTTGTCACATTTCATCACATCACAACGAATACGAGCAACACGAGAGTTAGCTTTATCGTTAATGAAAACGTACTTACCATCATAGCGACCATCTTGCATACTCATATGAGGGTGATGCGAGTCCCCAGCAAGTAAATGTGCGCTTTCGCCCTTAATGCGCTTACTTTCTTCAGTTAAGCCCCAGCCTGTTGCTGAATCGATATTAAATACTGGAATACGCATTAATTCACGCATAGACGGAATACCCATAATACGGACTTCGCCTGAGTGACCACCTGACCAGAAGCCATAGTATTCATCCAAATCTCCCGGATGAACAAAAGCTTCATTTTTTGCATACTCTGCAGCATTGGCTCTTGCCGTGCTTGCAAACATAGCAGCAGTCATTGGAGCAGCAACAGCACCAGCACCCAATAACGCTGTTTTACCAAAAAACTTACGTCTACTTTCGTTCTCTAACTCTACGTTATTAGAGCCATTATCGTCGTTACTCATCACTCTTCTCCATTATGGTTATTTTTAATTAATTTTTAAACTCATCTTTCTATTTAAACAAATTAAGCAACATTGACTGCTTCAATTTCTGTTGCTTTATATTTAGCTTTTTTACGTGCTAATTTTTTCAGTGGAGGACATTTTTCTTCATTAAAATAAGTCACTTGGCAATCCAAACAGTAGTGACACTCACGCATATTGATTTCCCCATCAGGATTAATCGCTTGAATTTCACATTCTTTCGCACAGGTTTTACAAGGTTGACCACATTCAGGACGACGTCTTAACCAGCTAAATAAGCGCACACTATTACTGGTTGAAAGTGCAGCCCCTAATGGACATAAGTAGCGGCAGAAAAATTTACGATTAAATATATTGATAGTTAACAAGGCTAGTGCGTAAATAATGAATGGCCACTCACGATCAAACTTTAATAAAAACGTAGTTTTAAAAGGCTCTATTTCAGCAAACTGTTCAGCTAAGGCTAAAGAATCAAGTGATAAGGCAAATAAGCCTAGTAGTACTAAGTATTTAATCGCCCATAAACGTTCATGTACAGCCCAAGGCAATTCAAACTGAGGTATCTTGATATAACGAGCAAAAACATTAATCAACTCTTGTAAGGCGCCAAAGGGACATAACCAACCGCAATACACTGCTCGGCCCCATAACAGCATAGTTACTGCCGCAGCGCCCCATAACATAAAGATCACTGGGTCGAGTAAAAATAAGTCCCAAGAAAAATCAGACATAAAGGCTTGTAAAAAAGTAAAGACATTGACAATGGATAATTGTCCGCCCCACATCCAGCCGATCAATACCACAGTCACCACTAAAAAAGCATGGCGGAAGTTGTGCATAAAAGTCGGGTGTTTAACCAAAACATCTTGGAAAAACAAGGTCGCAAGTAGTAGTGCCATCAGAATAGATAAAATTACCACCTCAGTTTTTTTATCTTGCCAAACTTGCTGCGTCAGGGTTAATTCTGGCTCAGGTAAAATGATCGGTGGACGGTGTAAGTATTGTTCTAAACCATGGTAACTACCTTTAAAGCTAGTAAATATACTGTCAACCGCGCCCATTTGACGACGCACAAGCAATTCAAACTGCCAGTCAACACCGGGGTTAAATTCATGATGTTCACGGACAATAAACAGTGACATTTCTTTGAAATTTGGCGCACCATCAATAAAGATATCAGTAACACGATTGTGATCTAAATCACGGAAAGCAAAAGCCGTTTCGTTTTGTAGTATTTGAATACGGTCAAAGATGCCACCACGCACATAACCAGAGCCTTTAAAGGAGTAACCACTACCTAGGACAACAATGGCATGTTCATTAGGTTTTAGGGTTTTCATCAACCATTGATATTCACTATCACCTAATAAATTACGGCCTATGGTTGGAATATCCGCTTGGGCATAATAGACCTCAGCAAACATATCTGCTTTCTGCTCAGGCGTAGCTTGTTCAATTGTTTCAGCTGCTGTACCAACAAAGGCTTCATCAACCGTATTACGGTCGAGATATAACTTACGAATAGAGCCATCACCAATCAGGGTTTGCCAACTTGCTTGTTGATAAACATCAGGCAATACCGTAGCCATTGGTTGCTTAATTTCTTCGACTTCTTCGATAATTCCCAATGAGCGAGCAACTTTAGTCGCCGCTTTAGTAATAGCAACATTCATCACCATGACGGTTACTGTCGCACCTGACAAGCCATCAATATGAATAACATCACCTTTAGCATTACCGCCAACCTTTAAGCGGTCACTAACACTCAGACCGTTGTATTGATCCGTAAAGGCCCATAATTTACTTTCTGGAATACCAGCTAAAATAATAGGTTCATGATGCTCTAAAACTTTCGCGCCAATGTATACACCTTTAGGATTAATCGCCACCAACATGTTAACTGGCTCACCTGAGTAGGCCGGAATTCTTGCAATATCATTGGTTTCAAAAGCATAACCAATAATCTCTTCTTGTTGATAAATAGTCCAAATAAGCGGTTTACCCGCTTTATCAGAAACTTTAGTCGCTTGTGGGAAAATTTCATTGATCAGTGGTAATGGATCTCTTGGCTCACTAACAAATAAGGCGTGCGCAGAAAACTGAGCAAACCAGAGCAACAGAACCGAAAATAACCTTAACTTTTTTTTACTGTACGACAAGTAAAGTAGCATTGTACAAAATACCTACACTTAGATTATAAGCAGCAAGTTCAGAGTAATATGGTAAGCCTCTAATTTATCTAACTGCGACAATATGTCGCATATATTACGCACATTGAAATTAACGATAATGACTTAGATCAATAAAGTTATGCTATTGCCAGACTAACAATCACACACTTTTTGTAAGGATATTTGATACTTAGCTATATTATCGTGATGGATAAAACTGCTTTTAGATTAGCATTCGTGAGTAAATTCAACTGATTTTTTATGAGGTTATAGCAGTATTAAATAAGTAAATTAACCACTATATTTTGTTCGATTTATTTAATGAAGACAGGCTAGTTGCTAATAAAGACTATGATGAATAGTACTAAAAAAGCCAGTCTCAATGACTGGCTTTTTCAATAAATAATCTAGTTAATTTTACCAATATGATTACTTAAGCGTAACCTGAGCAAATTTGCGTTTACCGACTTGATAAACCGCAGTAGAACCCGCCTTAATAATGAGCTTATTATCGGTAATTTTTTCACCTTCAATTTTCGCCGCACCTTGTTTTATCATGCGCATAGCTTCTGAAGTACTTGCTACTAAACCGGCTTCTTTTAACAAGTTAGCAATAGCAATTTCACCCGTTTCAGTAGCAATATCTAATTCAGGCATATCATCAGGTAAAGCACCTTTTTGAAAACGATTAATAAACTCTTGATGAGCAGCTTCTGCCGCTGCAGTATCATGAAAGCGCTCAATTAACTCTTTTGCTAAATCAATTTTTACATCGCGAGGATTTGAGCCCGCAGCAATTGCTGCTTTGTAGCCATTAATAATTTCAATTGGTTTAAAGCTCAGCAATTCATAATAACGCCACATTAAATCATCAGAAATGGACATGATTTTGCCAAACATATCATTTGGCGCATCAGTAATACCGATGTAATTATTCAACGACTTAGACATTTTCTGTACGCCATCCAAGCCTTCTAATAATGGCATCATGAGTACAGTTTGCGGACGTTGACCTTCTGACTTTTGCAGTTCACGACCCATTAATAGATTAAACTTTTGATCGGTGCCGCCTAATTCAACATCCGCTTCTAAAGCAACTGAATCCCAACCTTGTACTAAAGGATACATAAACTCATGAATGGCAATCGCTTGACCGCCAGCATAACGTTTTTTAAAGTCATCTCGTTCCATCATACGAGCAACGGTTTGGCGTGAAGCAAGCTTCAACATGCCGGCAGCACCGAGTTTTTCCATCCAGGTTGAGTTAAAGGCCACAGTGGTTTTTACTGGGTCTAAAATTTTAAACACTTGCTCTTTGTAAGTTTCAGCATTTGCTAGTACATCAGCCCTACTTAACGGTTTACGCGTAACATTTTTTCCACTCGGATCACCAATCATGCCGGTAAAGTCACCAATTAAGAAGATAACTTCGTGTCCTTGCTGCTGAAACTGGCGTAATTTATTTATCAATACTGTATGACCAAAATGCAAATCAGGTGCTGTTGGATCAAAGCCCGCCTTAATTTTCAGTGGCTTGCCTTTCTTCAACTTTTCCAATAACTCATCTTCTAGCAGAATTTCTTCCGCACCGCGTTTTATTTCTGCAAACGCTTGGCTTACATCTGACATTTACTAGGCTCCAACAAAGGTATAATTAATCATTAATGCTCGAATTCTACTGTAATTTTCACTGCGGTGAAAACCCTATCATTGTTTAGGAGGATATTATTTTGCTATAGTAAACGACAATTGTCGTATCAAAATCTCATTTATAGGTCTTAGCTTTTTGAAAAATATAAAAAATTTATATTTTGCCTTACCCAAACAGCACCAAATAATTATTACTTCGTGCGCTGTTATAGTGCTATTTTTATTAATGGTACCGTTAAAAAGTAGTAAGCAAGCAACATCAAACGTTACGGGTGAATTTAAAGTCGGCCAAAGATATCAAGTGGCCACGCCTGAACAAACCAGCAACACTCAACCATCAACCAGTATTGAATTACCCGATGCCCCGATCGAAACTTTAAATGATACACAGCTCCCAGTGCGTGAACTACCGAGTAATATTGAAGAAAGTGCAGCACAACTTCAGTGGCAAGCAGTTAAAGTAAGAAGTGGCGATTCGCTCGCTAAAATATTTAAACGCAATGGCCTCAACGCCACCACAACCCATAAAGTGATCACGGCTCAAGGAGAAGGTAGTAAGTCACTGAAAAAGCTCGGGGTTGACGACATTATTCGTATTGGTAAAGATGAGCAAGGCAGTTTAGTCTCACTTGAGTATCCATTGTCAAAAAATGAAACGCTATACGTTAACTTACAAAATCAACAATATCACGCCTATAAAGAAAGCAAAAGTGTCGAGGTGCGTGAAGCTATTGCTCATGGCGTTATTAAATCTAATTTCTGGCATGCCGCAGCTTCAGCAGGACTTAATGACGGACAAATTATCAGCTTGGCGAATGTATTTGGTTGGGATATTGATTTTGCTTTAGATATCCGTGCAGGCGATAGCTTTAATGTGATTTATGAAAACCAATATATCGAAGGTGACTTTATTGGCACAGGTAACATAGTAGCGGCAGAATTTATTAACCAAGGTGAGTCTTTTCACGCTATTCGTTTTACAGATGGCGAATATTATTCAGCTGATGGTCGTAGTATGCGTAAAGCTTTTTTACGCGCACCTGTCAGCTTTAAATACATCAGTTCAAATTTTAAGCCCAAACGTTTCCACCCAGTACAAAAACGCTGGAAAGCCCACCGTGGCACCGACTATGCAGCAAAAACAGGAACCCCTGTTGTCGCTGCTGGTAATGGTCGAGTCACCGACGCCACTTATAATAAATACAATGGTAACTATGTATTCATTCAACATGGTAATGGCATAGTCACCAAGTATTTACATTTCTCAAAGCGTGCGGTTAAAAAAGGTCAACGCGTTAAGCAAGGACAAGTAATTGGCTATGTGGGTTCAACAGGTTTAGCAGCAGGTCCACATTTACATTACGAATTTTTACTTAATGGCGTGCATCGCAACCCCAGAACCGTAAAACTGCCAGACGCTAAGCCTCTTAACCAAAAATATAAACAAGCTTTTGAGGTGATATCAAAACAACGATTAGCTGAGTTGACAGGCTCACGTCGAATACTGTTATCCATGCAGCCAAGTGCCGAATAAAATGAACCATAAAGTTCGCTATATTGGCTTAATGTCGGGCACCAGTGCTGATGGTGTTGATCTCGCCTTGGTCGAATTTGACATTGAGCAATCACAACAAGCTAACGGCGCCAATTTAATCGCCAGCTTTTACCAAGCTTACGACAACGTTACCCATCAAAAAATAATCAGCTTATACAATGCTAGCCATAATGAAATCGACCGTGCAGGTAGCCTAAATATCGAACTAGCACAGTTATTTTCTCAAGCAATCATACAATTTTTACAGCAAGAAAAGCTCTCTGCTACAGATATCACCGCAATAGGTTGTCATGGTCAAACCATTCGTCATCGCCCGACAGCAAGTCAATTCGCCAGCACACCTTTTACCCTGCAAATTGGTTGTTTGCAGACCTTGGCACTATTAACCGGCATTCGTGTAGTCGGAGATTTTAGAGCAAAAGATATTGCTTTAGGAGGTCAAGGTGCACCATTAGTGCCGGCATTTCATCAAGCGATTTTTGGCTCAACCGAAAAAGACGTTTTTGTCGTTAATATTGGCGGCATTGCTAATATTACATTTTTGCCCAAAAATAGCCGACAAAATACCACAGGGTTTGATACTGGCCCTGGCAATGCGTTAATGGATTATTGGTTTGCTCAGCATCAATTAGGACGCTATGACGCACAAGGAAAATGGGCCAATTCAGGTAATATTTGCCATGAATTACTGCAAACCATGCTCGACGATCCATACTTCACACAGCCAGCCCCCAAAAGTACAGGACGTGAATATTTTAATGCTCAGTGGCTAACAAAATTCACCAGTAAAAGTGCCTTAAAATCGGCCGATATTCAGGCTACATTAACCGCACTAACAGCCGAAACTATTGCACAAGAAATTAACAAATTAAGTACGAAATCAGACGTATACCTTTGCGGTGGAGGCGTTGAAAACAACGCACTAGTTTCGTTATTAAATCATAAACTTAGCCGACATACCGTAATGAATACTCAGTCAAAAAATATAAATAGTGATTCATTAGAGGCAATGGCATTTGCCTGGTTAGCCTTCGCATTTGATAAAAATATTTTTGGCAACATTCCAGCTGTAACAGGGGCTAGCAAGCCAGCTGTTTTAGGTATTAGTATCAATCCTTAAAAATGACTAGATTTGCATAGTTTTCTGTTTATAATAATCCGTTCCTGTTGAAAAAAAGCACGTTAACTGAATAATATTTGAACTATCCTTGCTCAAAGGTTTCTAAGTTAATTACAGAGTTTGCTTTATCGAATGCACTGTTCGATGTTCAACATCAAACGAGGAGGAAGCAATGGAATTTAACGACATTCATATTGGCATGAAATGCGGCAGTAAAAAAGGCAGCGGCACCGTTACATGGATAGATGGTTCAACCCGTACTATTTACATGGCAAATAGCGACAGCAACAACAGCTTTGAAGTCGGCTTCGAAGAGATTATTGAAGATCCTCAAGCGCACAACAAAGAAGATACATACTATTAAGCCTTTTTAACTGGACTTATCTGATAATAAAAAGGCTCCTACGGGAGCCTTTTTTATTGGCTAAGATTGTCACTTTACATGTTATACCAAGTTTATTAAGTTTGGGATAACGATTATCAGCTAAAATAAGGTAGTAATACCCACTTACACTTAAGGTAAACTTTAGGGGCAATAGTGAACATACTTATTACTGGCGGTACAGGCTTGATTGGTAGAGCATTAATACAAAGTTTAAATACAGATCATATTATCGTGCTGACCCGGAACCGCAAAAACGCCGCAAAAATACTACCTGCTCATATCGAGTTAGTCTCAACACTTACCGATGTTAACTTTGATGAACTTGATATTGTGGTTAATTTAGCTGGTGAAAGCATCGTGGGCCGACGGTGGTCAGAAAGACAGAAAGCAGTTATTTGCCAAAGTCGCTGGCAAATAACTCAAAACCTTGTGGAAAAAATACAAACAGCGACTAAAGCACCACATTGCTTTATTTCAGGCAGTGCTATTGGCTTTTATGGCCGTCAGAACGCCTTAACGATAGATGAAAGCCATCAGGATATTCATCATGAGTTTAGCCATCATGTCTGCCAACAGTGGGAAAGTATCGCCTTATCTGCTCAGTCAGATAACACGCGAGTGTGTCTTTTAAGAACCGGTATTGTGTTAGCCAGCAACGGCGGTGCATTGCAGAAAATGTTACCGGCATTCAAGTTCGGCCTTGGTGGTCCAATAGCAAATGGACAGCAATTTATGTCGTGGATACATATCGACGATATGGTCGCGGTTATATTAGCTGCAATCTATCAACCCATGTTAGCTGGTGCTATCAATGCTACTGCCCCGATGCCAGTAAATAATCAAGAATTTTCCGCAACCTTAAGTGCCGTACTGTCACGGCCTTGTTTTTTCAAAGTGCCCGCTTTTGCCTTACGAATACTAATGGGAGAGTCAGCAGACCTCATACTTTATGGCCAAAATATTATGCCCGCTAAATTACTAAAAAATAATTTTAAATTTCAATACCCTTCCTTACAGGTTGCCCTAAAACAACTATTACTTAAACCAGATGATAATATAAACAATGTCATATAGGTGCAGCTTGAAAGCAGAACTAATGGCGAATGCTGGCTAACTTAACAGCAGTTAATGGCTTATACCATTGCCTGTATTAGAGCAACGCAACATCGAAATTCAGCAGGCTATCATTTACATTAAGCATTAGTCTATTTCTAGGTAGCCAAAAACTACTGTTTAAATACCGTATTTCCTGCCCAAGCACGTATTAAGGCCCATACAGCAAACACTATAAAAATCGTATGCACCAAGACGAAATAAGTGATAACAAATACCCAAGTCCAGCCGGAATTAAAGCCACCTAACATTATCATCAGTATGCTAACAAAAATCAAAGCAGCTGCCGCTAATAGGTTTAATTTAATAGCAAACTTCAGGTGGCTATCAGACAAGCTATTTTTATCAACGTTACCCAGCTTAAAAAGCAAGATGATAAATGAAAGTACCGGTAAAAATGTTAAGTTCAATATCGACCACAAAGCAATACTAGATGCTTGCTGTATTTGCTCTTTACTCTGTATTCTTGCTTGTAAATTCATTGATAACTCCCTTTTACTTTATTGATGAATTATTAGGCCATTAACTTTAAGTTCAAAATGTTTTTCGTTTTAAAACTAGAAAAAAATTGTCACTATAATCATCGAAGGAAAAATAATAAAATATAAACGCATCAAAAAACGTAAGTTCTTATTAGCATGTTTTAACTCCATAAAATGATCAATAACAATAATACCTTTATACATTAGCGTTACTGCGACTAACATACTAACAAATGCACTTGAAGCAAACTGTTCACCTAAAAAAGTGTTAAATAAGGTAATGGCGATTAATGTTGCCCAGAACCACTCCAAACTAGAAAATTTTTTCATTTTAACCTCTAGCGTAATACGTATAACAACGGAAAAATTAAAATCCACATCAGGTCAATCATATGCCAATAAACCGCTAGCGCTTCAAGACCGCTATGCTCCTTAGCCGAGTACTGGCCTGCACGCAATCGAAAAATCACCCACAACACCGCACATGATGCCCAGCCGACATGAAGAAAGTGATTGAAAGTCATGTAATAGTAAACCGTATAAAACTCATTAGTACTGGTGCTTAATCCTTGCAAATTATTCCAGTAGAACTCCCAAGTTTTTACGATAAGATAGAAGCAACCACAGCTAAGTGCCAACCATAAATATCTTTGACATTTATCACGATCATCCAAGCGAATATGCATCATAGCCTTGGCCATAAAATAACTACTCGACAGTAAAATTATGGTATTCGCCACACCTAAGCTGGTATTCAATCCTTGAGGACCTTGCGCAAAAACAGCGGGGTAATAATATTTGGCAACAAAATATGCAATGAAGAAAATAGCAAATTCAGTAAGCTCAGAAAGTATGCCAACCCAGATAGGAATATTGCCGGGAATTCGACCTGCCTGCTCTTCACTCCAAGCGCGAGGAAAGATACCTAACGTATTACTTGGTTGCTCATTACTCATATCAGTTTCACTCAGTTATTCAACTTCAATAGCATACCTAACTACACGCTTTTTTAAGTGACGTGCATCAAGTTACAGTTTATTACTCAGGTAACGTTCATGACAGAGCGAAGTTCAGATCACTAAGTTTACAACAGATAGTTAGCACTAGTGTTTCCTTACATCAATGCTAAAACCTAGCACGATAATCCTTGCGCATATCACTATATATCACTTTAAATAAACTGATATTAATAAGTTTGCTTGCATTGCTTGATTTCGGTCAAAGCATTAAGTGGTTAAAACTTGAACATCTGCAACAGTTTTATTACAGTGGTAGTCTAAGTTTTAAAGCCGTTGTTTCGCTTAAGAACTGTACAAAAATTTTAGTTAACCTGAGCATGAAGTGATGAATTTACGAAAACTGAATAGCGCGAGATACTTATAATGATTTAAGCTATTCTTTATAAAATTTTGGGACATTTTTTATTATCAATGCTAGAAGTTTTGTCTGGATCAAGGCCGGTTGTTACTTAATAACCAGTAATTATTAGCATAAATCGTAGCATTAACCTAGTAAGTTTATACCGGATTTAGGTTATACCAAGTCTATTAAGTTTGTACCAACTTAGCGCTTACCAGCGTTTTGAGAACAACGATCATTTTGTGAATATAGTTATTCTATATGAAGGAAATTATCAGCGGTTATCGAACCGCTGGTAAGCTCCCGAAGATTGATTTTAAAAGCCTTACAGGCCGAGTTATTGATTTTGACAAGGTTCTCACAGAGATGCGAGTCATTAGAACAACGCAGGAGCAGTTGTCGAGAATAACCATTATCTTCAATCAATGCCTTACCTACATGAATGTAGGTACTTAGGTTCAGTCTGGAACTGTGAACCTATGCTGCTAGAGCTTTTAAATTTCACTGAGTGGGAAGAAACTTAATAAAATTATATTAACTAAAACGGGGAAAATCTCATCTTCTTCAAGGGCTTTACCTAGCTAATGTTTTGACTAAATGAATAGAGAAATTATCGATAAAAAACCGATTACGAATAGGAGAAAAAAGTGAAAAATATTTTATATCTTGTTGCCGTAGATGGCAGTGATTGTAGTTTACGTGCTGCTGATCGTGCAGTTAATTTGGCCAAACAGACCCATGCAAGCGTCACATTCTTAACCGTAAAAGATTGGTCATACTTACAACCTATGGTACTCGAAGGAGCTGCACCCATAATATTAGATCAAGCTGCTGAAGAGCTTCATACTCGGACTCATGTCTTAGTACCCTTAATTGAGAAATACCAAGATTCTGATCTCGAGATCAAAGCGGAATTAGTCTGGGGAGATCCTAGCTCAGAGATACAAACTAAAATTAAAGAATTACGCGCAAACATGTTGTTTATCGGCCGTCAAGGACGCTCAAGAATTGCTGACATTTTACTTGGCAGCATAGCAAATAAGTTGGCTCACCAAGCCGATATTCCGATAGTGCTAGTGCCTTAACAAACTCATTTACATTGCATGATAAAGAACAGTTAATGCCAGCAAGAAAGGTTGGTGTCAGCTCTAATGTCTTTCACCTAAGGTGAGCAACATTTGTATTATTAGTATATCCTTGTGGCCTCGGCTCAACTTACCGTGGAAGTCCAGTGTGTCTTAAATTATAACAATTCTACTATGTTTCTTCCCACTCAGTGAAATTTAAAAGCTTTAGCGGCACAGATTCACAGTTCTAGACTGGATCTAAGTACCAACATTCATGTACGCGGCCTGTAAGCCTTTTAAAATTCCCCTTCGGCAGCAAACTTAATAGACTTGATATTAGCTATTAAGCGATGCCTTTCTTCAGGCCAGAGCGATACAACACCAGCACCCCAAGCTTCATCGGATAAGCTCTGAAACTGACTCTGCTGAAAACAAAAAAGGATGCCGAAGCATCCTTTTTTAAGTGTTTTATTTAAATCAGCTATTAAGCAATAATTTTAGATACAACACCAGCACCAACAGTACGACCACCTTCACGAATCGCGAAGCGTAAACCTTCGTCCATCGCTACTGGGTTGATAAGCTCTACAACAAACTTTAAGTTGTCGCCTGGCATTACCATTTCAACACCTTCAGGAAGCTCTACTGCACCTGTGATGTCCGTTGTACGGAAGTAAAACTGTGGACGGTAGCCTTTGAAGAATGGCGTATGACGACCACCTTCATCTTTTGACAATACGTAAACTTCTGACTCAAACTTAGTGTGAGGTGAAATTGAACCTGGTTGACATAATACTTGACCACGTTCTACATCTTCACGCTTAAGACCACGTAAAAGTACACCACAGTTCTCGCCAGCACGACCTTCGTCAAGAAGCTTACGGAACATTTCAACACCTGTACAAGTTGATTTTTGTGTATCACGGATACCAACAACTTCTACTTCATCACCCACTTTAACAATACCGCGTTCAACACGACCTGTTACAACGGTACCACGACCTGAAATTGAGAATACATCTTCGATAGGCATGATGAATGCACCGTCGATTGCACGCTCTGGCTCTGGAATGTAAGTATCAAGTGCATCAGCAAGTTCGATTACTTTAGCTTCCCACTTCTCTTCACCTTGAAGTGCGCCTAAAGCTGAACCTTGAATTACGGGTAAGTCATCACCTGGGAATTCGTATTCTGAAAGAAGTTCACGAACTTCCATTTCTACTAATTCTAGTAATTCTTCGTCATCTACCATGTCACATTTGTTCATGAATACGATGATGAAAGGTACGCCAACTTGACGTGATAACAAGATGTGCTCACGTGTTTGTGGCATAGGACCATCTGTAGCAGCAACTACTAAGATAGCGCCATCCATTTGTGCTGCACCCGTGATCATGTTTTTGATGTAATCAGCATGGCCAGGACAATCTACGTGTGCGTAGTGACGGATTTCTGTATCGTATTCGATGTGAGAAGTATTGATTGTAATACCACGCTCACGCTCTTCAGGAGCATTATCGATTTGTGCGAAGTCTTTAACTTCACCACCGTGAACTTTAGTTAATACCGCAGAGATAGCGGCTGTTAAAGTTGTTTTACCGTGATCAACGTGGCCAATTGTACCTACGTTAACATGTGGTTTATTACGTTCAAATTTTGCTTTAGCCATTTTTCAATTACCTTAAAGTTTATTAAAAGCCCGGCCAAAAGACCGAGCCAGACTTTCAAAAAGCCTTACTAAGATTCAATTATTTTGTCGGCAACAGCTTTAGGTGCTTCGCTATATTGCTGAAACTCCATAGAGTATGATGCTCGACCTTGAGTTGCACTACGTAATGCCGTAGCGTAACCAAACATTTCAGATAGTGGCACAAGTGCATTCACTACCTTAGAACCAGCTGGACCTTCGTCCATGCCATCGATCATGCCGCGACGGCGATTTAAATCACCAACGACATCACCCATGTTTGCTTCTGGCGTAATAACTTCAACTTTCATCATTGGCTCTAGGATTACTGGTGATGCATTGAGCACCCCCTGCCTAAACCCCATCGATGCAGCGACTTTAAACGCCATTTCGTTTGAATCGACATCGTGAAAAGAGCCATCATAAAGCGTGACTTTAATGTCTAATAACGGGTAACCCGCCAAAACACCACTGTCCATTTGCTCACGACAACCTTTTTCAACTGCTGGTATATATTCTTTAGGAACACTACCGCCAGTCGTTTCGTCGACAAACTCGAATCCCTCGCCTTCAGGCAACGGTTCCATTCTCAACCAAACATGACCAAATTGACCACGACCACCTGATTGACGAACAAATTTACCTTCCACTTCTACAGATGAACGAATAGTTTCTCGATATGCCACTTGTGGATTACCGACATTACACTCAACGCCAAATTCTCGTTTCATGCGTTCAACTAAAATATCGAGGTGTAATTCCCCCATACCTGAAATGATGGTTTGACCCGTTTCTTCATCAGAGACTACTCTAAATGACGGATCTTCTGCGGCCAATTTACCTAACGCAACACCCATTTTTTCTTGGGCAGCGATGGTTCTTGGCTCAACTGCTACAGAAATAACCGGCTCAGGAAACTCCATCCGTTCGAGTGTGATCACATGGTTAGCGTCACATAAAGTATCACCGGTAGTGACATCTTTAAGGCCTATAGCCGCGGCTATATCACCTGCTCGTACTTCTTTAATTTCTTTACGATCATTTGCATGCATTTGTACAATACGACCTAAACGTTCTTTTTTGCCTTTTACAGGATTGTATATACTGTCGCCAGTTTTTACTACACCTGAATAGACGCGAAAGAAGGTTAGCGTACCGACAAACGGGTCTGTCGCAATTTTAAATGCTAAAGCAGCAAAAGGTGCTTTATCATCGGCTTCACGACTACCTTCAGTTTCGTTTTTGTCATCGTTAATACCTTTTATTGCTTCAACATCAGTTGGTGCAGGTAAAAATTCGACAACAGCATCAAGTACTGCTTGTACGCCTTTATTTTTGAAAGCTGAGCCACAAGAACAAAGGACAATTTCATTGTTTAGCGTACGGGTACGTAGCGCAGATTTAATTTCTGCTTCGGATAAATCACCTTCTTCAAGGTATTTATCCATTAATTCTTCAGAGGCTTCAGCTGCTTCAGAAACAAGATTTTCATGCCATTCATCGGCTTGCTCTTGCATATCTGCAGGAATATCTTCATAAGTAAAAGTCATGCCCTGGTCACTTTCGTTCCAGTTAATAGCTTTCATTTTAATTAAGTCGATCACACCAGCAAAGTTTTCTTCTGCACCAATGGGTAAATAAATTGGTACGGCATTAGCTTCTAAGCGAGAATTGAGTTGTTCAACAACAGATAAGAAGTCTGCTCCCGTACGATCCATCTTATTGACGAACACTAAACGTGGAACTGAGTATTTTTCCATTTGACGCCAAACAGTTTCCGTTTGGGGTTGAACTCCTGAAGATGCACATAGCACTAATACCGCACCATCTAATACACGCAGAGATCGTTCTACTTCAATGGTAAAATCTACATGGCCAGGGGTGTCGATAATATTAATGCGGTGATCTTCAAATTGTGCTTCCATCCCTTTCCAGAAACAAGTCGTAGCTGCAGAGGTAATAGTAATACCACGCTCTTGCTCTTGTTCCATCCAATCCATGGTAGCTGCGCCATCATGAACTTCACCGATCTTATGTGAAAGACCAGTATAGAAAAGTACCCTTTCTGTTGTTGTCGTTTTACCGGCATCGACATGAGCACAAATACCAATATTTCGGTAACGCTCAATAGGGGTTATACGTGCCACAATTACATCCTCTTTCTGAGATTATTTCTCAGATTATAAAACAGTTGTGGCTATCACTTGGTATCAATATTGATATTCGGTGATAACCACGGCATTACACTTATCATTATAGAAATAGCAGAGTATGCTAATTCATAATGCCTACCAACGGTAGTGAGCGAATGCTTTGTTAGCTTCAGCCATACGGTGAACGTCTTCACGTTTCTTAACCGCTGAACCTTTGCTGTCAGACGCATCTAGCATTTCATTAGCTAGGCGCTGAGCCATTGATTTTTCACCACGTTTACGAGCTGCTTCAACTAACCAACGCATGGCTAGCGCATTACGACGCACTGGACGTACTTCAACTGGAACTTGGTAAGTAGAACCACCAACACGACGTGATTTAACTTCCACTTGTGGGCGGATGTTATCAAGTGCTGTTTCGAATAACTCAAGGTGAGTTTTTTCAGAGTTCTTTTCAGTCAAAATGTCTAATGCACCGTATACAATTTTTTCTGCAGTAGATTTTTTACCATCAACCATAAGGATGTTGATGAATTTTGCTAAAAGTTCGTTATGGAACTTAGGATCTGGCAATATTTTTCGTTGCCCTACGACGCGTCTTCTTGGCATCTTAATTCTCCGTTATATTCAGGATAAACCCAAAATGTAATATGTTATTTGGCCTTACTTAACGTTTCTATTCTTTAGCTTACTTATCAGCTAAGAAAGGGAAACTTAAGATTTAGGTCGTTTAGCACCGTATTTAGAACGGCCTTGTCTTCTGTCGCTTACACCTGAACAATCTAGTGCGCCACGAACGGTGTGGTAACGCACACCTGGTAAATCTTTAACACGACCACCGCGAATCAAAATAACGCTATGCTCTTGTAAATTGTGACCTTCACCACCGATGTATGAAGTAACTTCGAAGCCGTTAGTTAAACGAACACGAGCAACTTTACGTAGTGCTGAGTTAGGTTTTTTTGGTGTAGTTGTATACACACGAGTACATACGCCACGACGTTGTGGACAAGCTTGTAACGCTGGAACGTTACTTTTAGTTACTTGTCTTACACGTGGTTTACGTACTAATTGGTTAATAGTTGCCATTAAATAGCTCCCGATTAGTTAAATTTGTGTAAATTCCAATCAATGGGGAAATTTACACCCTTATAAACGTGAAAATCCGCGACCCTAGATTCAATACACAAAGGTACGGAATATAGGGTCGCGGAATTCTATAGGTCAAGCTTTAACCTGTCAAGCTTTACTCGCATTAGACAGGTTAATCATCTGCTTTTAACCGATTTAGTTCTACTATTCACTCGTAGAGCTTAAATCTGCATTTAAAGCATCTGTTAGTGCTTGTGCAGCTTCGTCAGCTGATACTGTTACTTCTTCAACAGGAACAGCGTTTTTAGCACGCGCACGTTCTTGATGATAAGAATAACCAGTACCTGCTGGGATTAAGCGTCCAACAATAACGTTTTCTTTCAAGCCACGAAGTTTGTCTTTCTTACCAGCTACAGCTGCTTCAGTAAGTACACGCGTCGTTTCTTGGAAAGATGCTGCTGAGATGAATGACTCAGTTGCCAATGATGCTTTAGTAATACCCATCATTTGCATTTCATATTCAGCTGGTTGTTTTCCGGCAGCTTCTAACTCACGATTAGAGATATTCACACGGGCAACTTCAAGGATTTCGCCTTTAAGGAAGTTACTATCACCGGCGTCTAAGATCTCACACTTGCGGATCATTTGACGGACGATAACTTCGATGTGCTTATCGTTAATTTTAACACCTTGCAAACGGTATACTTCTTGTACTTCGTTAACAATGTAGTTAGCCACTGGAGCAACACCACGTAAGCGTAAGATATCGTGCGGAGACTCTGGACCGTCGGCGATAACTTCACCTTTCAGTACAGATTCACCTTCAAACACGTTTAATTGACGCATTTTAGGGATCATCTCTTCGTATACTTCACCACTCGGCTGAGTGATTAATAAACGTACTTTACCTTTAGTTTCTTTACCAAAAGCAATAATACCTGTTTTCTCAGCTAAAATAGCTGGAAGCTTAGGCTTACGTGCTTCAAATAAATCCGCTACACGTGGAAGACCACCAGTAATATCACGAGTTTTCGATGACGCTTGTGGAATACGCGCTAACGCATCACCAATACCAACTTCCGCACCATCTTCAAGGTTAATAATTGCATTACCTGGTAAGAAGTATTGTGCAGGAATTTCAGTACCCGCTATCATTACATCGTTGCCTTTAGCATCAACTAACTTAACTGCAGGGCGCATTTCTTTACCCGCTGAGTTACGTTGACCAGCTTCAGTGACGACAATACTTGATAAACCGGTAAGCTCATCAGTTTGACGAACCATAGTAACGCCATCGATAAGTTCAACGAATTGAACCTTACCTGCCACTTCAGTAATAATTGGATGCGTATGTGGATCCCAATTAGCAATGATATCGCCGGAAGTAATTACTTCGCCATCTTTTTTATTAAGAATGGTACCGTAAGGTACTTTGTAACGCTCTTTCTCACGACCAAGTTCGTCAATTACTGTTAGTTCTGATGAACGTGAAGTAATCACTAAGTGATCTTCTGAGTTAGTTACAAATTTAGCGTTTTGTAATTTCAGGGTACCTGTGTTCTTAACTTGTACATTGTTCTCTGCTGATGCACGTGATGCAGCACCACCAATGTGGAACGTACGCATGGTTAACTGTGTACCAGGTTCACCGATAGATTGTGCAGCCACAACACCAATCGCTTCACCTTGGTTGATCATATGACCACGAGCCAAATCACGGCCGTAACAATGAGCACAAATACCAAAGTCAGTTTTACAAGTGATGATTGAACGAACTTTCATTTGATCAATTGAGTTTTCTTCAATGAAATCACATAACGCTTCGTCAATTAAAGTATTACGTGGAAGTAATACTTCATCAGTACCTGGTTTAACAACATCTTCAGCGACAACACGACCTAGAACACGTTCACGTAACGGTTCAACAACATCACCACCTTCAATCAATGGCGTCATTTGTAAACCGTCTAATGTGCCACAATCATGTTCAGTAACGACCAAATCTTGCGCAACATCAACTAAACGACGGGTTAAGTAACCCGAGTTAGCTGTCTTCAATGCCGTATCGGCCAAACCTTTACGCGCACCATGAGTTGAGATGAAGTATTGTAATACGTTCAAACCTTCACGGAAGTTAGCTGTGATTGGTGTTTCGATGATTGAACCATCCGGTTTAGCCATCAAACCACGCATACCTGCTAGCTGACGAATCTGAGCAGCACTACCACGAGCACCTGAATCGGCCATCATGTAGATAGAGTTGAAAGAGTCTTGCTCTTCTGGCTCACCTTTAGCGTTAATCACAGTTTCTTTTGATAAGTTGTCCATCATCGCTTTCGAGATTTTCTCGTTGGCAGATGACCAAATATCAATAACTTTGTTGTATTTCTCACCTTGAGTTACAAGACCTTGCTCAAACTGAGTTTGGATCTCTGCAACTTCTTCTTCTGAATCTTCGATGATGGTGTATTTCGCCGCTGGAATTACCATATCGTCGATACCAACTGAAGCACCCGCGATCATCGCGTAGTGGAAACCTGTATACATAATATGGTCAGCAAAGATTACAGTATCTTTAAGGCCCAAGTTACGGTACGCATGGTTAATCAGTTTTGAAATAGGCTTTTTACCTAATGGCTGATCAATGAGATCATAAGGCATGCCGTCTGGACATACTTGCCATAAAATTGCACGACCTACAGTGGTATCACGCAAGGTAGTCTTTGGTTCAAGCACACCATCAGCATTACGAACATGTTCTGTAATACGAATTTTTACACGCGCATGAAGTTCAGCAAAACCAGTACGGTAAGCTTTTTCAGCTTCTTTGATGTCGGTAAATATCATACCTTCACCCAAACCATTTACCCGATCACGTGTTAGGTAATATAAACCTAATACAACATCTTGTGATGGTACGATGATTGGATCACCGTTAGCTGGTGAAAGTACGTTATTCGTTGACATCATCAACGTACGTGCTTCCATTTGTGCTTCGATTGTCAACGGTACATGTACCGCCATTTGGTCACCATCGAAATCGGCGTTATATGCCGCACAAACCAATGGATGCAAATGAATCGCTTTACCTTCAATTAGGACAGGTTCAAACGCTTGGATACCCAATCTATGAAGAGTAGGTGCACGGTTAAGCATAACCGGATGTTCACGAATAACTTCGTCAAGTACATCCCAAACTTCAGCGCCTTCACGCTCAACTAATTTCTTAGCCGCTTTAATCGTTGTTGCTAGACCACGTGCTTCTAATTTACCGTAAATAAATGGTTTGAATAATTCAAGTGCCATTTTCTTAGGTAAACCACACTGATGTAAGCGTAGCGTTGGACCAACGGTGATTACTGAACGACCAGAATAATCAACACGTTTACCCAATAAATTCTGACGGAAACGACCTTGCTTACCTTTAATCATATCGGCAAGAGATTTAAGAGGACGTTTGTTAGAACCGGTAATTGCTCGACCACGACGACCATTATCTAATAATGCATCAACAGATTCTTGCAACATACGTTTTTCGTTACGTACGATGATATCTGGTGCAACTAGGTCTAGAAGACGTTTCAAACGGTTGTTACGGTTGATTACACGACGGTATAAGTCGTTTAAATCAGACGTTGCAAAACGGCCACCATCCAAAGGTACCAACGGACGTAAGTCTGGTGGTAAAATTGGTAAAACGTTCATGATCATCCACTCAGGCTTATTGCCTGAAGCTGCGAATGCTTCCATTAATTTCAAACGTTTGGTGATTTTTTTACGTTTTGTTTCACTGCCGATTTCAGGTAATTCTTCACGCATTTGCGCTACTTCACCGTCAAGATCAATCTGTTGTAATAACGCAAGAACCGCTTCAGCACCCATTAGGGCATCAAATTCATCACCGTGCTCTTCTAACGCATCAAGATATTCTTCTTCGGTTAGAATTTGGCTTTTCTCTAATGTTGTCATACCGGGTTCGGTAACAACGTAAGATTCAAAATAAAGCACACGCTCAATATCACGTAACGTCATGTCTAATAATAGACCGATACGTGATGGTAATGACTTTAAGAACCAAATGTGAGCAACTGGGCTTGCTAATTCGATATGACCCATACGGTCACGACGAACTTTAGTTAATGTAACTTCAACGCCACATTTTTCACAAATTACACCACGATGCTTAAGGCGTTTGTATTTGCCACAAAGACATTCGTAGTCTTTAACTGGTCCAAAAATACGCGCACAGAACAAACCATCACGTTCCGGCTTAAAAGTACGATAGTTAATCGTCTCAGGTTTCTTTACCTCACCAAATGACCATGAACGAATCATGTCAGGTGAAGCTAGTCCGATGCGAATACCATCGAACTCTTCTGTTTGATTTTGTTGCTTAAGAAACTTAAGTAAATCTTTCACACACTATCTCCTGTCGGAGTTAAATACCGGAGGGAGCAGTTACCTGCTCTCTCCCTGTACTGACTTTAAGCCTTAGCTAAATGTCAGCAATGTAGCTTATGGTAGCCTAGTCCTGATCTAATTCGATGTTGATACCCAACGAACGAATTTCTTTCAACAATACGTTGAATGATTCAGGGATACCCGGTTCCATGCGATGATCACCATCAACTAAGTTTTTATACATCTTAGTACGACCGTTAACATCATCAGATTTAACCGTTAACATTTCTTGCAAGGTATAAGCAGCGCCGTATGCTTCTAGGGCCCACACTTCCATCTCACCAAAACGTTGACCACCAAACTGTGCTTTACCACCTAATGGTTGTTGCGTTACTAGGCTGTAAGAGCCAGTAGAACGTGCATGCATTTTGTCATCAACTAAATGGTTCAGTTTTAACATATACATGTAACCAACAGTTACCGGACGCTCAAATTCACGACCAGTACGGCCATCAGTAAGAGTGAATTGACCACTTTCAGGCATATCAGCAAGTTTAAATAAGTCTTTAATTTCTTTTTCACTAGCACCATCAAATACTGGCGTAGCAATAGGAAGACCTGCACGTAAGTTACCCGCTAAACGCATAATTTCATCATCAGAGAATGAATCAATATCTACGTTCTGACGAGATTCACCTAAGTCGTAAACTTCTTTCAAGAATCCACGTAACTTATGAACTTCTTGTTGAGCTTCCAACATGCGGTTGATTTTCTCACCGATACCACGGGCAGCCATACCTAAATGCGTTTCTAGGATCTGACCGATGTTCATACGTGATGGTACACCCAGTGGGTTAAGTACAACATCAACTGGCACACCGTGCTCATCGTAAGGCATATCTTCAACAGGTACTACGTTTGAAATAACACCTTTGTTACCATGACGACCGGCCATTTTATCACCTGGCTGGATACGACGTTTAACGGCTAGATAAACTTTAACGATTTTCAATACGCCTGGCGCTAAATCATCACCTTGAGTGATCTTGCGGCGCTTAACTTCATATTTCTTATCGAAGTCGGCTTTGATGTTGTCGTATTGTTCAGCGATTTGCTCAAGTTCTGACTGTTGACCTTCGTCGCTCAAGTTTTGAACTAACCACTTGTCACGTGACATGCTATTAAGATCAGATTCATTCAAACCAGATCCTAACAATAATTTTTTCGCACGAGCATAAATACCATCTTCTAAAATGCTGAACTCATCACCCAAGTCTTTCTTAACTTGTTTAAGTTGCATTTCTTCGATTTCAACAGCACGAGCATCTTTTTCTACACCGTCACGGGTGAAGATTTGCACGTCAATGATGGTACCTGATACTGAGTTAGGTACACGTAAAGAGCTGTCTTTAACGTCAGCTGCTTTTTCACCAAAGATAGCGCGTAAAAGTTTTTCTTCTGGCGTTAATTGTGTTTCACCTTTAGGAGTAACTTTACCCACTAAGATGTCGCCACCATTAACTTCAGCACCAATGTAAACAACACCGGCTTCATCTAATTTAGATAATGCAGATTCGCCAACATTTGGAATATCAGCAGTAATTTCTTCACTGCCAAGTTTAGTATCACGAGCGATACAGGTTAACTCTTGAATATGAATCGTAGTAAAACGATCTTCAGTAGCTACACGCTCAGATAACAACATTGAATCTTCGAAGTTGTAACCATTCCAAGGCATGAATGCAATACGCATGTTTTGACCAAGAGCCAGTTCACCCATATCGGTTGAAGGACCATCAGCTAATACATCACCACGAACTACAGGCTCAGCCATACGACACAATGGACGTTGGTTAATACAAGTATTTTGGTTTGAACGGGTGTATTTAGTTAAGTTATAAATATCAATACCAGCTTCACCAGCTACCATTTCATTTTCATTAACTTTAACGACGATACGTGACGCATCAACGTAATCAACAACACCACCACGTTTAGCAACAACAGTAACACCAGAGTCAACAGCAACAATTTTTTCCATACCCGTACCAACAAGTGGCTTATCCACTTTAAGGGTAGGTACAGCTTGACGTTGCATGTTCGAGCCCATCAAGGCACGGTTAGCATCATCGTGTTCTAGGAACGGGATCAATGACGCCGCTACAGATACGATTTGTTGTGGAGAAACATCCATATACTGAACTTGGTCAGCAGACATTAAGGTAAATTCGTTTTTATGACGACAAGCAACTAAACCGTCAACTAATTTACCATCAGCATCAACTTCAGCGGTAGTTTGTGCAATAACAAAGTTACCTTCTTCAATAGCAGAAAGGTAATCAATGTCATCGGTAATTAAACCGTCAACAATTTTACGATAAGGTGTTTCTAAGAAACCATAATCGTTAGTGCGCGCATAACATGAAAGCGAGTTGATCAAACCAATGTTTGGTCCCTCTGGCGTTTCAATTGGACATACACGACCATAATGCGTTGGATGAACATCACGTACTTCAAAACCAGCACGTTCACGTGTCAAACCACCTGGCCCAAGAGCAGAAATACGACGCTTATGCGTGACTTCTGATAACGGGTTGTTTTGATCCATAAATTGTGACAATTGAGATGAACCAAAGAATTCTTTAACGGCAGCAGAAATCGGCTTAGCGTTAATTAAATCTTGTGGCATGATCGCATCTAAGTCACCAAGACTTAAACGTTCACGAACAGCACGCTCAACACGAACTAAACCAACACGGAATTGATTTTCTGCCATTTCACCTACAGAACGGATACGACGGTTACCTAAGTGATCAATATCATCAACTTCACCTTTACCGTCACGAATGCCGATCAAAGTTTTCATTACTGAAATGATATCTTCTTTAGATAATACACCTGTACCTACATCATCAGCATTACCAACACGACGGTTGAACTTCATGCGACCAACAGTAGATAAGTCGTAACGCTCTAGAGCGAAGAACAAGTTATTAAATAGTGTGTCCGCTGCATCTTTTGTTGGCGGCTCACCAGGACGCATCATACGGTAAATTTCAACTAGCGCTTCTAAGCGGTTAGTTGAGTTATCTACACGTAAAGTGTCAGACATATATGAACCAACATCAAATTCGTTCATATATAAAGTAGCAAGTACTTTATGGCCTGCTTGACTTAATTCAGCTAGCATTTCTAAGGTGATTTCAGCATTCGCTTCAGCGATTACTTCACCAGTAGACTCATCGATATAAGCCTTAGAAAGTACTTTGCCTACGATATATTCAGCTGGTACGTCTAGCGTAGCCATTTTCTCTTTTGAAAGAGAACGAATATGACGCGCAGTAATTCGACGACCTTGCTCAACAAGTACATCGCCATTTGGTAACTTAATGTCGAAAGTAGCTGTTTCACCACGTAAGCGTTCTGGAATTAAATCCATGACTAACTTATCGCCTTTAATCTCGAAATTAGTCGTATCGTAGAAAATATCTAGAATTTCTTCAGTAGAGTATTCCAAGGCACGTAAAATGATCGAAGCAGGTAATTTACGTCGACGGTCAATACGAACGAATAAATTATCTTTTGGATCAAATTCGAAATCCAACCAAGAACCACGGTAAGGAATAACGCGAGCGTTATATAACACTTTACCAGAAGAGTGTGTTTTGCCTTTATCGTGATCGAAAAACACACCAGGAGAACGATGTAATTGAGAAACAATAACACGCTCTGTACCATTGATGACAAACGTACCGTTGTCAGTCATTAATGGTATTTCACCCATGTATACTTCTTGTTCTTTGATATCTTTTACTGTGCCTGCTGCTGCTTCTTTATCATAAACAACTAAACGCAATTTAACGCGTAATGGCGCAGAATAGGTTACACCGCGAATTTGACATTCTTTAACATCAAATAACGGCTCGCCTAAACGGTAGCTAACATATTGTAATTCTGAGCTACCAGAATAAGCTTTAATTGGAAAAATAGAATGAAACGCAGCCTCTAGGCCTGTTTCACCTGTTGGATCAATATCAATAAACTTACGGAAAGATTCGAGTTGGATTGATAACAAGAATGGATAATCCATTACTTGCACACTTTTACCAAAGTCCTTACGAATACGTTTCTTTTCAGAGTAAGAGTAAACCATGGGGTTCCTCAGCTTGCTGGTTATGGCCGAATCTGCCTTAAAATACCAATTGGATTTAAATAATGGCGCAAATTACCCTCAAGTAATCGGCAATTATCTAATCCAATTGGTATCAGGACAGGATATTGCAGTGATGCTTTTTACATCAAGCATCAAATAATGCACTGTTTTGGTTTAAAAAAAAACCACTTTCTTTAGCGCAAAAAGGCCGGTGACGTTTAAATCACCAGCCATTGCCTTTTCAGGCAAATAATCTGTTTAATAACAGACTATTTGATCTCAACAGAAGCACCTGCTTCTTCAAGAAGTTTCTTAAGCTCTTCTGCTTCAGCTTTTTCAACGCCTTCTTTGATCGCTTTAGGAGCTGATTCAACTAAGTCTTTAGCTTCTTTTAAGCCAAGACCTGTAGCGCCACGAACTGCTTTGATCACAGCAACTTTCTTCTCACCGAAGCTAGTCATTACTACGTCAAATTCAGTTTGCTCTTCAGCAGCTTCAGCAGCGCCACCAGCAACAGCAACAGCTGCAGCAGCAGATACGCCGAATTTTTCTTCCATTGCTTCAATAAGTGCAACAACGTCCATTACTGACATTTCAGCAACTGCGTTTAGGATATCGTCTTTAGAAATAGACATTTTAAATTTCCTGTTTTTTAGTAAACAGCCTTTGGCTGTTTGAAATAACTATAAATACAAAAAGTGCTAATTGTGCTCTGCGTATATTTAAGTAACAGCAGAGGTAAACAATTATTAAGCAGCTTCTTGCTCTTTCTGATCGCGTACTGCAGCAATTGTGCGGACAAGTTTGCCTGCAGATGCTTCTTTCATAGCGCTCATTAAACGTGCAATTGCTTCGTCGTAAGTTGGTAGCTTAGCTAACATGTTTACGTCTACTGCATTACCTTCAAATGCTGCTGCTTTTAATTCAAAAGCTTCGTTAGTTTTAGCGAAGTCTGTGAATAAGCGTGCTGCTGCACCTGGATGCTCGTTTGAAAATGCAATCAATGATGGACCAACTAATGTGTCAGTAACACATTCAAAGTCAGTACCTTGTAATGCACGACGTGCTAACGTGTTACGGATAACTTTCATCCATACGCCGTTTTCACGTGCTTGCTTACGTAATACAGTAATTGCTTCAACTGAAACACCGCGTGAATCCGCGACTACAGCTGATTGAGCGCCATTGGCAGCTTCTTGAACTTCAGCAACAATTGCTTTTTTGTCATCAAGATTGATAGCCATTGGCTTTACTCCTGGTTCACCGGCAATAAAAAACCGGTATTTACTATCCCTAAACAAATTAATATCTGCTTAGGCCGTTACGGCGAGGACCAGAATTAGGAAATACTGGGTAATCACCATCTACGTAGGAAAAATTAAGCTTTCAACGAAGAATCGTCTCAGCTCCTACGGTCTTTGACGGGGTTGTCTGAAGCAATTAAATTGCTAATGTACAGACAACACCTACCAAAATTTAAGGGGCGAAATTATAGTCTACAATTCCGCCCTTGTAAAGCATCGATTACCGACACCTTACAGAAAGTTATAGTGTCAAGCTAGCTTGGTTGACGACAACGCCGGCACCCATAGTAGTTGAAACAGAAACTTTCTTAATGTACTGACCTTTAGCATTAGCTGGTTTTGCTTTTTTAAGCGCTTCCAATAATGACTCAAGGTTTTCCTGCAATTTAGCACCGTCGAAATCAGCCTTACCAATAGTAGTATGGATGATACCGTTTTTGTCATTGCGGTAGCGAATTTGACCCGCTTTTGCGTTATTTACAGCCGTAACAACGTCAGGAGTTACTGTGCCAACTTTAGGATTAGGCATTAAACCACGAGGGCCTAAGATTTGACCTAGTTGACCAACAACACGCATAGCGTCTGGAGTAGCAATTACCACGTCAAAGTCCATGTTACCGGCTTTAACTTGTTCAGCTAAATCTTCCATACCTACGATGTCAGCACCAGCTTCTTTCGCTTTATCTGCGTTAACGCCTTGGGTAAATACAGCAACACGTACATCACGACCAGTACCGTTTGGAAGCACTGTTGCGCCACGTACGTTTTGATCAGATTTACGAGCGTCAATGCCAAGGTTTACAGCAACATCAACACTTTCACGGAAGTTAGCAGTAGCAAGTTCTTTAAGTAAAGTAATTGCTTCGCTGATGTCATATTCTTTTAATACGTCTACTTTTTCACGGATAAGACGAGCGCGTTTTGATAATTTAGCCATTGATTAGTCCTCTACCACTAAACCCATTGAACGAGCAGAGCCCGCAATGGTACGCACTGCAGCTTCCATTGAACCAGCAGTAAGATCTGATTCTTTTGTCTTAACGATTTCTTCAAGTTGTGCTGTAGTAACAGTACCAACTTTTTCAGTGTTAGGACGACCTGAACCACTCTTGATACCAGCAGCTTTTAATAATAAATAAGCAGCAGGTGGAGTTTTTGTTTCGAACGTAAAAGAGCGATCAGCATAAACAGTAATAACTACTGGAACTGGAGCGCCTTTCTCTAAAGAATCTGTTTTCGCGTTAAACGCTTTACAAAATTCCATGATGTTCACACCGTGTTGACCTAGTGCAGGACCAACTGGCGGTGACGGGTTTGCTGCGCCAGCAGCAACTTGTAGCTTGATTAAAGCTGTGACTTTTTTAGCCATGGTTTTAATACCTTTAGTTTGGGTGCAAACGCTGATAATTATAATCAGCTCCCCGTTAACGAAAATCGATTCTATCTCTATCAGATAAAATCGGCAGCGGATTATATATTATTCAAAGGCGCTAGTGCAAGATAAGATGCTTAATTTGTTCAAAAAAAGAACGAAGACATTAAGCTGATGGTCTAGGGAGTGAAGTTAGGTAGAAATATTCGAGCAGTTTAATGGCATGTAGTAAGTGGTGATTGAGTCACAAATTAATCTGACTCGCCATAAAGTTTAGCCATAAAAAAACCAGAGTTGTTACTCTGGTTTTTTTGTTGAATTTGGCTTTAGCCTTTTTCGACTTGACCAAATTCAAGATCAACAGGTGTTGAGCGACCAAAAATAAGCACAGAAACTTTGATTCGGTTTTTCTCGTAATCAAGTTCTTCAACCACACCGTTAAAATCAGCAAATGGCCCGTCAACAACACGTACCACTTCGCCTGGTTCAAATAATGTTTTAGGCTTCGGCTTATCAGTATCTTCAAGACGTTGTAAAATGCGATCAGCTTCTTTTTGCGTAATAGGAGCAGGACGATCACTGGTACCACCAATAAAGCCTAAGACACGTGGCACACTTTTAACTAAATGCCATGCTTCTTCATCCATCGCCATTTGTACTAAAACATAGCCAGGGAAGAATTTACGTGAGCTTTTACGTTTTTGTCCAGCACGCATTTCAATAACTTCTTCAGTCGGTACTAAAATCTGACCAAACTTGTCTTGTAAGCTATGAATTTCAATATGTTCGGCTAAGGTTTTCTGCACGCGACCTTCATAACCTGAAAATGCTTGGACAACATACCAACGCAAATGTGATTTGTCAGTTTCTTCAAGCGCTTCTGTATTTACTATTTCTTCAGTCATGATATTACCTTTAACCTACTTTTAAACCGGTGATCAATCCCACTACCCAAAATAGAACTGAATCTAATCCCCATAGCAGTAAAGACATAATTAATGTTGCGACTAAAACGATACCAGTTGTTTGCACCGCTTCTTGACGCGTTGGCCAAACCACCTTACGTACTTCAGTGCGTGATTCTTTAGCAAATGCTACAGCAGTACGGCCTTTAACTGTTTGCATAGCAACAAGCCCTGCAATAACAATAGCAGCAATAACTGCCAAGGCGCGAACAAGAATAGATTGTTCAGCGAACATGTAATTACCGACAACAGCGCCAGCTAAAAGCAAAACAATTACGCTCCACTTTAAGAAATCAAATGAACCACTTGGCTCAGTTTCAGTATTTGCATTCATATCTACTACCTGTAATTACGTGTCTAAACTAAGACAAAACAACCCCAATATAATCGAGGTTAAAATCTAAAGCCCCTATAATTTAACTTATAAGCACTTTACTAAAAATGGCAGGGGTAGAGAGATTCGAACTCCCAACCGTCGGTTTTGGAGACCGCTGTTCTACCAATTGGAACTATACCCCTTTAAATTGTACTTACACTTGCCGAGTGGTTCTTAGTTGTTTGGGAAAATTAAGAGATACTCAGAAGTGAAGCGCTATTATACTGAGCAAAAGATTTTACTCAAGGGAAATTTACAAGATAATCTTTAGCCATTAAGGTGGATGAACTATATGGCACTAAAATATTTGCCCACAGTAGGGGAAAATAACAACATTAACTTACCTTTAAGGAAATTAATGTTGTTAAAGCACTTTAATAACAAGCATTGAAGGAGTTATTACTGATAATTTATACTGGCAGATACACCCCAAGAAAAAAGTTTAATTCAGGGTTTTGAATTTATCTGCTATCACTAAAACACCTACCGTAATGATACGCTGCGCCACCATATCACGAACATAGAGTTCTACATCGCCCAACTCAACGACCGCATCAATATGCGGTAAGGTATTAAGCGTCGACCTTATCACTTGTTCTAGGGTATCTTGTGCCGCACCAAAAATATCAATATTATAAGAACGTGCTATATCTGCAATTTTAGTATTGCCCTTAAGTCTAAGCTCTTGAGTTGACAACTCATTTCTTTCGCCATAGGTTGCTCCTGAGAACACGCAATCAACAAATATCCTAGTATGCGGTTTAAGTACAATAAATAACTGATCTTCAGCTTGTAACAGAGTCGAGCCACGCGGTGCGATAACATTATTGTCACGAGAAATCATCGCCATCACTGTGCTTTCAGGCAATGCTAATTGCGATAAACGCCAACCAACGGCACGTGAGGTTTTTCCTAAGGTATATTCAACAATATCGGCGTCAACATCGCCTAAAGCAGTAATTTCTAAGGTAGCTGCCGGCGTCACTGGTGGTGGTAAAGTCAGTTTCAATTTTCTCGCCATCCAAGCTAAACTAGAGCCTTGTAAAGTTGCTGAAATCAACACGACAAAAAATACCACATTGAAAATAAGATCTGCACCAGGTAAGCCAAAAATTAATGGAAATATTGCCAATATGATCGGCACTGAGCCGCGCAAACCAATCCATGAAACTAAGGTAATTTCACGAAGATTAAAACCAAACACAGCTAAAATAGGTATCACCGCAATAGGTCTAGCGATAAAAATCAAGACGAAGGCTATCATCAACCCTTCAAGCCAAACATCAAATAAGGATGTTGGTGTGATCAATAATCCCAATACCACGAACATGGTTATTTGACTTAACCACGCTAAACCATCATGGAACAAGAAGGTACTGCGCTGAAAAACAAATCGGCTGTTACCTATTACCACACCAGTAATAAAAACAGCTAAAAAGCCACTGCCGCCAATGTTCGCAGTTATACCAAAAGACAGTAAACCACAAGCGGCCACTAACACTGGATATAATCCTGCCGCGGATAATTGGATCTTATTGATTAATCGCACAGACATCCAGCCTACCGCTAAACCAACAGCAGCCCCCAACCCCATCTGTGATAAAAACATCACTAATAAGCCGGTGCCTGGCTTCATTCCATTAACTAAAATCTCTAATAAACCCACGGTTAAAAATATTGCCATCGGGTCATTTGACGCACTTTCAATTTCTAAAGTTGCTTTCAGCTTTTTATTTAAGTGAATGCCAGCATTTCGCAATAACGAAAATACCGCAGCGGCGTCTGTCGAACCAACAATAGCACCTAACAGCAAGCCTTGTAGCAAGGGGATTTCTAAAATGTAAGCTGCTGCAACACCGGTAAGTGCCCCAGTAATTAAAACCCCTAACGTTGCTAGGGCCGACGCGGGCTTCCAAACTTGTTTAATCGCCTTAATAGGCGTTTGTAAACCGCCATCAAATAAGATAAGTGCTAATGCTAACGTGCCTAGTGAGTGGGCAGCTTCTGCATTATCGAAAAAGATGCCGCCGGGGCCATCTTCACCTGCCAGCATACCTACGATCAAAAATAGTACCAGTACGGGCAACCCCAAACGAGCCGATAATTGACTCGAAATAATACCGAGTAATATCAGTACAGCGGTCAACAATATTATTTGGTCAATAAAAAACATCTCGGACTCCCTTAACTAGTAATAGACAACTTAGCCTATGATTAAAAAGTTTAAAATCACTTAAAAAACAAAACTTATACCAATTTAAAAACCGCTGGTAGGCGCTGAGAGAGAACAAACTTAATAGGTTTGGTATTATACTCGTCACTGAGCTAAGTCCTTTACTAAAATTATTGCTAACTATTGGTTAAAGATTTGGGTAAATATTGCCATTTCAAGAGCAGACTTTGGGACCTAATTTAGCAAATATTACGCATATATAGTATTTTTATTCTCGTTTTTCATTTTAATGCTATTAATTTTGTATGAAATTAAATCAATAAATACAGTCTAATAGAAAAGGTTTGCTGAGGAGTTAGTCATAAAATGGAGGTGAAGTAGGATACTTTTTGATCTTACAACACCAGCACCAACAGTACGACTCTCAGCTGCGCACCAGAGCTGCTTGCGAAAATCACTAAAAATAGTCCATTGGGACTATTTTATTAACGTATTTCCTCATCACGGATAAACCCATGAAGCTAGTCGTACTGAAAACAAAAAAGACGCCGAAGCGTCTTTTTAAGGTTTGGTGTCTAAAAATGATTAAGCAATAATTTTAGATACAACACCAGCACCAACAGTACGACCACCTTCACGAATCGCGAAGCGTAAACCTTCGTCCATCGCTACTGGGTTGATAAGCTCTACAACAAACTTCAAGTTGTCGCCTGGCATTACCATTTCAACACCTTCAGGAAGCTCTACAGCACCTGTGATATCTGTTGTACGGAAGTAAAACTGTGGACGGTATCCTTTGAAGAATGGCGTATGACGACCACCTTCATCTTTCGATAACACGTATACTTCTGATTCGAATTTAGTGTGAGGTAAGATTGAACCTGGTTGACATAATACTTGACCACGTTCTACATCTTCACGCTTAAGACCACGTAGAAGAACACCACAGTTCTCGCCAGCACGACCTTCGTCAAGAAGCTTACGGAACATTTCAACACCTGTACAAGTTGATTTTTGTGTATCACGGATACCAACAACTTCTACTTCATCACCCACTTTAACAATACCGCGTTCAACACGACCTGTTACAACGGTACCACGACCTGAAATTGAGAATACATCTTCGATAGGCATGATGAATGCACCGTCGATTGCACGCTCTGGCTCTGGAATGTAAGTATCAAGTGCATCAGCAAGTTCGATTACTTTAGCTTCCCACTTCTCTTCACCTTGAAGTGCGCCTAAAGCTGAACCTTGAATTACGGGTAAGTCATCACCTGGGAATTCGTATTCTGAAAGAAGTTCACGAACTTCCATTTCTACTAATTCTAGTAATTCTTCGTCATCTACCATGTCACATTTGTTCATGAATACGATGATGAAAGGTACGCCAACTTGACGTGATAACAAGATGTGCTCACGTGTTTGTGGCATAGGACCATCTGTAGCAGCAACTACTAAGATAGCGCCATCCATTTGTGCTGCACCCGTGATCATGTTTTTGATGTAATCAGCATGGCCAGGACAATCTACGTGTGCGTAGTGACGGATTTCTGTATCGTATTCGATGTGAGAAGTATTGATTGTAATACCACGCTCACGCTCTTCAGGAGCATTATCGATTTGTGCGAAGTCTTTAACTTCACCACCATGAACTTTAGTTAATACCGCAGAGATAGCGGCTGTTAAAGTTGTTTTACCGTGATCAACGTGGCCAATTGTACCTACGTTAACATGTGGTTTATTACGTTCAAATTTTGCTTTAGCCATCTTAAAATACCTCTGGGTACATTAAATAAATTAATTTATAGTGTTAAACATTGATTAATCTATAGAAGGTCTAAAGAAGTGGTGCTGATAGGCAGATTCGAACTGCCGACCTCACCCTTACCAAGGGTGCGCTCTACCAACTGAGCCATATCAGCATTTCTCTATAAAGACTGGAGCGGGTGGCGGGAATCGAACCCGCTTCATCAGCTTGGAAGGCTGAGGTAATAGCCAGTATACGACACCCGCTAAATTCTATCAGATTATCTCTGTTAAAATGGTGGAGGGAGGTGGATTCGAACCACCGAAGGCTGAGCCGTCAGATTTACAGTCTGATCCCTTTGGCCACTCGGGAACCCCTCCAAATTTCAATATTCACATTACAAGTAATGTATTAATGGTGCCGACTGCCGGAATCGAACTGGCGACCTACTGATTACAAGTCAGTTGCTCTACCAACTGAGCTAAGTCGGCACTACATTAAGTGGTGCGAATTCTAGAGTAATGTTTTCTAGCTTGCAACAGGAAAATGCAAAAAAAAAGCATGTTTTTATGTGTTTGATGGTTTTTTACTCACAAACATGGTTATTTAACTATGATCGCCGATGCTAAAGTGCCTTAAAACAGCTTAAACCATAAAAAATCAACTTAGGCTCTAATTGAAAGTTATCAACAATTAACTTAGCAAGCTCTTCACCGTTGCCACCTGTTAGTAATATTTCATCAAGGTTTAGCAGACTATTTGCTTGAATAATTGCTTCTTTAACAGCCCCTACGGTCATTGCCCAGCTACCATGATTTAAACAAGTAGAACTATCGATACCAAAGGCCAGATTTGCATGCGCACTTGGTGTAGCAATAATTTTTTGCGTGCGCGTTAGTAAACTATTAAACATAGTCTGCACACCTGGCATAATCCAACCACCACAATGCTGACCACTACTCGCCAGCAAATCAACCGTAGTCGCAGTACCAGCATCAATAATAAGCAGGTTACGGTTAGGATAAAGTAACTTTGCTCCTATCATCGCCAACCAACGATCAACACCTAAACGTTCAGGCTGTTGATATGACGATATAACACCAAAAGCTGTTGCTTGGCTCTGTGCATGTACAAAGGCAATATTGTTAAAAGATGCCCAGCTTTTAATGGCATCGTGAATATCATCACCATGGACATTGGCCAGTACCACTTGTTTTACATGTGAAAATTCACCTTGTGACAATTGCGCTAAAAAGTGCTGATAATCAAGGTATACGATCTCAGAAAGTGCTAGACCACTCGTTTGAAGCACATACTTAACTTGCGTGTTGCCAACATCGATTAACAATCTCATAAACCGGCCCTTAGACTCACTTCACCACCATAAACAGGACCTACTTGGCCATTAACTTCTAGCATCAAAGCACCTTGGGTATTAATACCACGAGATATCCCACGAGTGATTTTTTCGCCGGTGATCAAAGCAACAGGCTTATTGATATAAAAGTCTTGCCCTTGCCATTCTTTCACCATGGTATTGATGCCCGTCTCACTGTGCACTTTTAGCCGTTTAAGTAATGCTGAAATAATATGTGCAGCTAACAGATTACGATCAATTTCTACATCAATAGCATTTGATAAATCAGTCCATGGTTGGTCAACTAATTCAGCACTTCTTTCTGGCATATTAATATTTAAACCAATACCAATAACACAATGACAAGGCTCCATCGTTTGCCCTTCAAGGTCAATCAAAATACCGGCCAGCTTAACACCATTAAAATAAATATCATTTGGCCATTTTAATTCTACGTCAACTTGATATAAGGTTTTAATTGCATCGCTAACCGCAAGTGCTGCCACGACACTGAGTCCCATCGCCGCAGACATGCCTTGTTCTAAATACCAATACATCGACATATAAATATGAGAGCCAAAAGGCGAAATCCATTGTCGTCCCCTTCGCCCCCTGCCCGCGCTTTGATATTCGGCTATACACACTTGGCCGACAGTATTTTGATTAGGTAAACGCCGCATTAAATAACTATTGGTCGAGTCGATTAGGTTATGCACTTCCACTTTAGTGTTAGCATCGAGTACCTGTAACTGTGCAACGATTTGGCTTTCATCGAGCAACTCAATAGGCTGAGCTAATCGATAACCTTTTCCTGTGACACTAAAAATATCAAAACCCATTTCTTGCAAAACAGCAATATGCTTTGATATCGCTGCTCGGCTAACGCCCAACTCTTCTCCGAGCATTTGTCCCGAGAGAAAATCGCCTTTGACTAGTTTTTTAATCAGTTGCTCACGAATGGCTTTCATTTCTGACTTCCTAGGCAGGCGATATCGTTCAGCTCATCACCGCCAATAAACCTAACTTCAGGGTCTAGATGAACATTAAATTTAGCTTGTACTTTCTCTTGAATAAAACGCGCAAAAGCAACGATTTCTTGACCTGATTTGCCCTGATAATTAATCAGCACTAAGGCTTGTTTCTCATGGATACCGATCCCTGCTTCACGAAAACCCTTCAGACCCGCTTGCTCAATTAGCCATCCCGCAGCTAATTTCATCTCGCCATTGGCTTGTTTATAGAACGGTATGGTTGGATATTTTTCTTGTAAGATAGCAAAAAAATCAACACTGACTAGTGGATTCTTAAAAAAACTCCCAGCGTTAGGTAACTGCTTTGGCTCAGGTAATTTTGCCTGACGTAATTGCATCACTTTTGCCATGATAGCCTGTGGAGTTATCGGTAAATCAATTTCACTAAGTCCTTGGTAGCTATTGACCGCCTGCCAAGCTTTTGGTAAAGAAAAATGCACATGAGTTATAATACCCTTACCGCTTAAGGCTTGTTTAAATATGCTGTTGCGATAAGCAAATTGACAATCGGCTTTGCTAAAATCTATCAATGCTTTTGATGCAAAATCAAACCAAGTAATACGTTCAATAAAATCACCAACCTCGACACCATAAGCACCAATATTTTGTACCGGGGCTGCACCGACACTGCCAGGGATCAAAGCTAAATTTTCTAAGCCGTAGATACCGTTATTAACACAAAATAAGACCAAGTCATGCCAATTTTCGGCGCAAGCGGCACTGATCTGAAAACACTCATCACTTTCAGTAACCTCGATTCCAACTAAACTTGGCTTTATAATAATAGGGGCATTTTTCTGACAGAATAAAGTATTGCTACCTTCACCAAGGATGTAGGATTTAGCCACCTTACTCTGAGGAAGTTCTGACAGTTCTTCGAGCTTAGTAGGAAAAAATATTTCCGGCGTAATCGCTGAAACATTTAAACTATTTAGTGCTTTTAAAGAGAAATTAGTGCGTATTTTCATAACAGAGACAGTAAAAGGTTTGCCTTATTGTACGCAAAAATTACTACAGCATAAACAACGTTAGGTTTAGTTAACCACGTTTTCTTGCGGCAAGCTTAATAATATTACTACGTTCAGTATAATATTTATTTTGGTATTTATCGGTATCAATGTTTTCACTGTGATTAATCACCACACCTTCTATCGGTGCATTAACCTGCTTTAACATTCTCAGACCAGATGATATTTGCTCTCGCTTGGTTTTGTTGCCATGCACAATATAGAGCACGCTATCAACTAATTTAGAGATAATAACCGCGTCACTGACCGCATGTACTGGTGGTGTTTCAATAATGATACGGTCATAAAAATTACCAAATACTTTAATCAACATACTAAAGCGCTTCATCGACAGAAAGGCAAGTGGATTAGCCGGAGAAACTCCAGAGGTTAAAATATCTAATTTGACGCTTTTATCGCGAATAATACATTCATTAATTTGATGAGTTTTAGCTAATAAATTTGAAAGCCCTGGCCGATGTTGGTTCAAATTCATATTTTTGGCAATGGTTGGGTGGCGCATATCCGCTTCAATCAGTAGTACCTTTTCCATCTCACTAAAAGAGCGCGCTAAATGCAGTGCGACAGTAGATTTGCCTTCATTGGGTACTGACGAAGTTATCGCAATTATTTTAGGGGGTATTTTTTCGCTGTTAAATAACAGTGCGGTTCGTAACGTGCGTATTGCTTCAGTAAAGCGATTATCTGTACTGTAGACATCTTCTTTTCGTTGATTTGTGCTCGCCTTAATTCTAGGTAAAACAGCGAGAATAGCCGCCTCGTGAAAATTATCCAGCTTACGGCGAGAATTAAGCGTATCCACCAAAAGTTCACGCATAATAATAATAATGGAAATAAACGCTATAGCGAGCATAAATGTGATCACTATCACCAAGACTTTATTCGGCGCAAACTGACTTTTAGGTATGATCGCCTTATCAATAAAACGCACATAAAAATTGGCTTTATAGTTACCCATAGCATCGGCCTCTTTTAAGCGCACTAAGTAATTATTATAAAGTTCTTTATTGGTATCAACTTCACGCGTTAACTGGGAAAATTTGTTTTGTAAGCGACTTAAGCGTAAATAGTCTTTTTTAGCAATAGCCAGTCGTTGCTTGGTACCATTAGCTCTTTCAATGGCACTAAAATATTCTTTTTCAATTGAAGTAACAATATCGTAAACCTGTTGTGTAATACGATTTTTTAACGACATTAGCTCAGCGTTAACGGCAATTTTTTTCGGATGTTTAGGACCATAACGCTGTGACAGTTCAAAAGACTTACGTGCAACTTTCTCTTCGGCGCGACGTAACTGCAGCAAAGTCGCGTGATTACTGATTTCATACAGTTCACTTAATTTGGCAATATCACCATCATACTTTTTCAGGCTTTGATAGGAAATGGCCAGATCATCGGCTAATTTATCAGCCCTAAGTGTCTCAGAAGTAAGCTGCGTTAGTTCCGCTGCAACTAAACCGACAACCCCATCTATATCGACAATCCCCTCAGCTTCTCGATAAGTTTGTAACGATAACTCTGATACTTGCAATTTTTTTCCTAGCTCTTCAAGTTGATCAACCAACCACTGAGAGGTAGTTTCTTTTGAGGCACTATGAATTTCATCTTGATACTGCAGATAAGTGATACCGACTTGATTGGCGACTTGCTGCGATAACTCAGCAGAAAATGATGCATAAGATATTTTTACCAACTCAGTACCTAAAATAGGCACAATGGATAACTGTTTTTGAAACTGAGCAACAATATCGCTGGCCGATGGCACGGAATCACGCGCGCCGATTTTTTCTAGTATCGCCAGCTTGCTATTATACTTTCCGCTACTAAACTCTCGATGTTGAACCAAATTAAGTTGTCTTATTACCCGCTCGGCAAACTTACGCGAACGCAATAATTCGAACTGTGTTTGAATTTGTTCTTTACTGGCGTTTGATTCATTAAAAGCGTCATTAATAGATAAAGTATTAGCAGGTTTATTACTGCCAATCTGTAAAATTGCTGTCGCCCGATATGAGGGTTTAAGTAAGGAAAGATAGCAGGCAACAAAAAAAGTGAGCACCAGTGTAAAAAATAAAATTTTCCAACGACCGGTCCAAAGCGGCGTTAAAATCTCTTTTAACTCAACTTCTTCATTCGTTGATATTAAGCTTTCACTTTCTTGTATTTTCAAAAAAAACTTTGCTCGATTTTTATGATGTCGTCTGGCAATATTGCACTGGCGACATTGGCTTCAAATACCATTTTTTTTCCGTCAACTAGCCGAGTGATATACCACGATGACTTTGATGCTCGTGCAGCTAACCCGCCAGCAATGGCAATAGCTTTGTCTAAGGTTAAATCTTCCTGAAAGGGGTAACCGCCTGGGCGCTTTACTTGTCCATGAATAAAAAAAGGTCTGTACATCACGATAGAAACCGTCACTTGTGGCTCAATTAAGTAATCGCCACGTAAGCCGTTTGCTATTGTGTTTTCTAACTCTTTTACCGTTAAAGCCACAACGGTTATATCAGATAAAAACGGAAAAGAAATAACCCCTGATTTATCAATTTTAATTTTGCTGGTGAGATCGGCCTCTCCATAGACCATTATTTGGATCTGATCACCCGCTCCTAATTGATAATTACTGGCTGCTGCTTGGCCAAAAAATAACAACAAAGAAAGTATCAAAAATCGCATGTTAGTTATCCCAATCAATTACAAGTAAGTGATTCACACTTTTGAAGATGAAGTTAATTCACCACATAAAAAACATCTTACAACTCAACGCTCACACTCAAGCCTAGGCGATTATAGCGATAATCAATATCACGGTAGTTCGCCTCTAGTGACTGATAGTTGTAGCTTGCTTGCAAGCTTAACCGGTCATTGTATTGATAATTCAACTGCAATGTAGAGGATATATAATCTTCTTCTTGCCTGTTTATCGCTGTAAAAAATTGCTCTTGATTAAGCCCTACCGCAACAAAAACAGTTAACTGCTCGGTAACAGCATGCGCTAAATCAATTTGATAGCGTTGAGCTAAACGGTAACGGCTAAGCAAGCGATTGCTCTCATCAAATTGACGATCTGACACAACGTGCATTTGTGTAAAGTCAGAAGGTCGCCAAGTATAATCAAACTGCCACTTAAATGCGTCATCATCACTTAATCGGCTATCTTCAAATTTAAGCTTTTGATAGCCCAGTAAAAAACTTAACTCGCTTATGACTGTAGTAGACCATTTAATACCAACTAAACCGGTCAGACTATCCCGATTAATCAGTGGCTCATTCGGGTACTCAATGGTTTTATAATCGATATCAAATGCCAGATAAGTTTTACCTGATAAGAGATAATCAAAGCTCGAATTTATGCTTAGCACCTCGGTATCAAGCTTACTTGTGAAGTCACGTCGTGTGGTAAATTCGCCCTCATCGTAAGCAACATTAACCCTTAATTTAGCCTGTGATGCTGTTGTGCCATATTCATAACCGGCATGAACACCAACATTTTTCTTTTCATCACCTTCAGATAAGCTTTTAGCCTCACCTAAAGATAAGCCTTCACCGCGATAGACATAACGATTAAGCCAAAGAGCTGTGATATAAAAACCTTGATTTTGACTAAACTTAAATTGATATTTTGGCTTGAGAGTGAAATTGGTATGTTGGTCATTTTCAAATTGTTCAAAAAAATGCCCTGTTACATTAGCATCGAAATCAAATGCCGACTGTTGCATTTTTGATGTTAATGCCAAGTCTGATGACAGGGTATAATATGCCGTACTTTGTTGATCACGAGTTTGATACAAAAAATTATCAATGTAGCCAGCTTCTACAGCTAAATTAAATCGAATATTATTATCTGCCTCTGCATGAACCAAAGCACTAAAAGCAACAAATATTGCAGCAATAGTGATAAAGCGAGAGTATTTCATATCTCAGATTTGCCTGTTTTTATTATTTTTATTATTTTTTATTTTTTATTTTTTATTTTTTATTTATTAAAACTATCGAACTCGAGATTAATTACCTAGCTTTAATAGTCGATAGTATGCACAAAAAACCAAACTTTGTAATCATCTGTTATCAACTTGTAACAGTTATCTTTGCTTTTGACAATAAAAAACGCCAGTCAGTTAACAACTGACTGGCGTTTTTCTCTGGACTTTTTCTTTATCTCGTTACTGTAAGAATCATTATATAGCTTTAGTGAAAGCTTTCGACTTACGCTGAATATTATACATTTTTTGTTTACCTTCAGGCAGTTGATCAATAGCTTGTTCACTATAACCCTGTTCAATAAACCAATGAGCACTGACTGTAGTTAGTACAAAAATTGACATTAAACTTTGCCTTTTAGCCGCCTGCTCAAGCGCTTGGATCAGCCGAATGCCTCGATTACCACCACGATAATCAGGATGAATAACCAAACAAGCGATCTCACCTGTTCTTGCTTCTGGATAAGGATAAAGCGCCGCGCAGGCAATAATGACCTCTTCCTTTTTAATCACCGTAAATCGATCTATTTCAATTTCTAACAACTCACGCGAACGTTTAACTAACACGCCTTCTTCTTCCAAGGGCGCTATTAGCTCTAAGATCCCCCCAACATCATCAATACTGGCGGCAGATAATTGTTCCTGATGATCTTTAGCAATCAAAGTACCTGCGCCATCACGGGTAAAAAGCTCTTGTAGCAAGGCGCTATCACTGGTGTAACTCACACAATGACAGCGTTCAACACCTTGTTTGCCACACTGTATAATGGCTTTTAGCAATAGTTGCTGTACATGATCTTTTTGCTCGGCAAGTAAATTACTAACGGTTGCCACACCACAACTGCGAATCAAGGCACCTTTGCTATCTAACAAGCCAGTATGTTCGGTCAGGGTGATTAACTTATCTGCCTTTAGTGCTATCGCTGTTTTAGCGGCAACATCTTCTAATGCTAAGTTAAACACCTCGCCTGTCGATGAATAACCCACCGGCGACAATAGCACTATCGAGCCAAAATTTAGCTGAGTATTGATACCTTCGGCATCTATACGGCGTACTAAACCGGTATATTTAAAATCAATACCGTCACGCACACCAATAGGTTTAGCAATAACAAAGTTGCCCGTACTCACGCGAATTTGCGCACCATGCATCGGCGAGTTAACTAAACCCATGGTTAGCAATGCTTCAATATGAATGCGTAGTGAGCCGGTAGCATCTTTTACTGCCAGCAAGGTTTTTGCATCAGTAATACGCACATTGTCAGCAATGTTTTGTGGTATCGCTTGAGCAATCACCCGTTCTTCAATTTGGGCACGGGCACCGTGTACCAGGACTAATTTAACCCCCAAACTTCTTAGTAAAGCAATATCATGAATGATATTAGCGAAGTTCGCGTGCTGTACAGCTTCGCCACCAAACATTAAAACAAAGGTTTTACCTCGGTGAGCATTAATATATGGCGCGGCATTTCTAAACCACTTTACATTATCTTCATTACTATTCATGGTAGGCAATCACTAACTCTCTAGCTCGTCGGCACTAACAACACAACGATCAACAATATATTCCATCGCAACCTCATCGGCAGGATCTTTATATGGACTTTGCTCACTATCCTCAATGATATTGTCCGCTAAAGAATTTTTATCGATTAAACTAAAGCCAAGTTCAGTGAAATATTGTGGAATATAGGTTAAAACAATAATCTTTTGTAACTCAATTTGATGAGCAAAACCAAGTAAGTATTGCACCAGTGCTTGCCCTTGCCCTTGACGTTGAGCGGCTTGGTCAACCACTACTGAGCGTATTTCAGCTAAACCGGTTTGATAAATATAAAGTGAAGCACAACCCACTACACTACCGTCAATTTCAGCCACGACAAAGTTTTGAATGTCGTGAATAATATTGTCACGACTGCGTGGCAAGATCTCGCCTTTTTCAGCCCAGTAACTTGTTAAATGATAAATGCTATTAACATCCGACATTCTAGCTCGACGAACTGATAATGCCGCAGCACGTTGTGCGTTTAAGCGCTGTTTAACTTGCTTTAAAGCGACTTTTATTTGTTCTTTGCCAGGTGCACCAACAACTTGTTCATTCAATATTTCACGATCACCGGATTGAATATTATCCAGTGCTTTTTGTACCTGACTACGTGATGTTCCACCTAGAGCCTCACGTTTATCGAGTGTCGATTCAATCGATAAGTGTTGGTAAACATCTTGTTCTATGCGGTCACTAAAGTCTTGTAGTTGCGTTAACGTGAGATCTTCTAAAGGTACACCTTTATCGATTGCCGCAAGTACGACCTCACCTACAATATGATGCGCTTCACGAAACGGAATATCTTTACTGACCAGATAATCAGCTAACTCAGTTGCATTAGCATAACCTTGTTGAGCCGCAGCTAAGGTCCGTGAACGGTTAACCTTTAAACCGTCAGCAACTAATACCGCCATCTCCATACACTCTTGCCAAGTATCTAAAGCATCAAAAAGCCCTTCTTTGTCTTCTTGCATATCTTTGTTGTAGGCAAGCGCTAGTGCTTTCATAGTCGTCAACATACCGGTCAGCGAACCAAAAACGCGTCCAGCTTTACCACGAATTAACTCACACGCATCTGGGTTTTTCTTTTGCGGCATAAGTGATGAACCAGAGCTAACTAAATCACTCATTTCCACAAAGCCTGCTTCGCCAGAGTTATAAAAAATAAGGTCTTCGGCAAAGCGTGACAAATGCATCATAGAAATACTGGCAGCAGCGAGTAGTTCAATAACATGGTCTCGGTCAGACACAGCATCTAAACTATTCAATGTTGCGGTTCTAAAACCTAACTTTTGCGCTAAGTTATTTCTATCAATTGGGTAAGCTGTTCCTGCCAAGGCACCAGAGCCTAAGGGCGACACATCTAAACGATATAAGGCGTCTTTTAAACGACCAATATCACGGTTAAACATTTCAACATACGCTAAACACCAATGACCAAAGGTTATCGGTTGAGCTCGTTGTAAATGGGTATAGCCCGGCAATACCGTGTCTTTTTCACGTTCGGCCAAGTTCATCATGGCTTGCTGTAAATTCACTAGGGCAAACAATAATTCTCCACCCGTTTCTTTACACCATAGCTTTAAATCGGTGGCTACTTGGTCGTTACGACTTCGTCCAGTGTGTAATTTCTTACCTAAATCACCGGTTTTTTCTATTAAAGCAATTTCAACCCAACTATGAATATCTTCAGCATCAGAGCCGAGAATCTGCTCTGGGTTTGCTTCAACAGAAAGCTTTAATTCGTTTAATGCCTCGGTAAGTTCAGTTAGCTCACGCTCATTAATGATCCCGACCGAATGAATGGCCCCTGCCCATGCCATAGAGCCAACAATATCCTGCACTGCCATACGGTAATCAACAGGCAATGAATCATTAAATTTTTTAAATTGTAAACTTGGCTGCCCTTTAAAGCGTCCGCCCCATAATGCCATAGTAAATTTCCTTGAAACTGTTATTGATGATTATTTATCATTGCTAATGACTGAGTCAGCTTGTTTTAGTGCTGTAATGCGACTCGACAAACTAAACAGACGAATAAAACCTTCTGCATGTTTTTGGTCATAGACATCATCAGCGCCAAAGGTGGCAAACTCTTCAGAATATAAGCTATTAGGTGAGCGGCGTTGTGTAACCTGTGCCATCCCCTTAAACAATTTAACAACAACATCACCGGTTACTTGTTCAGCGAAGGAAGCTGCAGCGGCGAGCTGAGCCTTAGCTAACGGAGTAAACCAGCGACCATCATAAATAACGTGAGAAAATTCATGACCAACGGCTTCACGATATTTCAGCGACTCTTTATCTAGTATTAATGACTCTAAACCTTTATAAGCTGCCATTAACACCGTACCGCCAGGGGTTTCATAACAGCCACGTGATTTCATACCCACTAAACGATTTTCTACAATATCAATACGGCCTACACCATGGGCAGCGGCCTTTTCATTTAACAACATTAAAGCTTGATAAGCTGACATCGGCTTGCCATCAACGGCAACCAATTCACCTTGTTCAAAACTTAGCATGACTTTGCCGGCTTCATCAGGCGCATCTTGTGGATCAACCGTCATGGTCCAGACTTCTTTTGACGGCTCACACCAAGGGTCTTCAAGTTCACCACCTTCATGAGAAATATGCCAAGCGTTGGCATCGCGGCTATAAATTTTCGTTAATGAAGCTGAACAAGGAATATTACGTTCAGCTAAGTAATCAAGTAGGTCTTCACGTGAAACCATATCCCACTCACGCCACGGCGCAATTACCGTTAGCTGTGGTGCTAAGGCAGCAAAGCATGATTCAAAACGCACTTGGTCGTTTCCTTTACCTGTACAACCGTGACAAACTGCATCGGCACCCACTTTTAATGCTACTTCAATATGGGCTTTAGCAATAACTGGCCGTGCCATTGAGGTGCCTAATAAATACTGACCTTCATAAACAGCTCCCGTTTTGATAATCGGGTAAATATAATCTTTTACATATTCTTCTTTTAAATCGACAACATGACACTCAGACGCACCTGAAGCAATGGCTTTTTCTTTAATACCTTCAAGCTCTTCATCGCCCTGACCGACATCAGCACAAAAGGCAATGACTTCACAGCCGTCATAATTTTCTTTTAACCAAGGGATAATGGCTGAGGTATCTAAACCACCTGAATATGCTAATACTACTTTTTTAATGTTTTTCTTTGCTGCTAAAGCCATGATTTATTCCTTCACAATATGTTGTTTTCAGTTTAGCCAACAACGAGTAACTGGCTAAACTAATTATGTATTTAAAAATTTAATCGAATATCTACTGAATAATAAGGAGCACTAATCCGCCAGCAAGCTCACTAGTACAGCATTCTGTGCCCACATGCGGTTTTCAGCGGACTGAAAAGCTACTGACATCTCACTATCAAATAACGCGGTGGTGATTTCTTCTTCTAGATGTGCCGGCTGGCAATGCATTACAATACTAGCACCCACTTCTGCCATTAATTGATGATTCACTTGGTAATCGGCAAATTTTTCTAGTATCGCGGCTTTCTTACTTGAGTCTTCATCACCCATAGATATCCAAGTATCAGTATAGATTGCATCTTGCTGCCCTATTGCTTGCATATCACTGGTTAAGGTTAGCTTTGCCCCTGACTCTTGGCAAAACTGCATCGCCTTGTTAACCATTTCTGCATCGGGACCATGTCCTTGTGGACAAACTAAGGTAAAGTCTAAACCAATTATTGCCGCCATCAGCATTAACGAGTTTGACACATTATTAGCATCACCAATATAGGCTAGCTTCACTGCTGAAAGCTCTGGGAAATTTTCCGCTAAAGTGACAAAATCAGCCAATGCTTGACACGGGTGATACAAATCACACAAGGCATTAATCACTGGCACACTGCCATGCTCGGCCAATTGCTCTATCGAGCTATTATCAAAAACACGCGCGACAATAGCATCAGCAAAACATGAAAGGTTTTTAGCATAATCACTCACCCGTTCACGCTCGCCTAATTTGCCATTTTGCTGACCTAAGTACAGGGCGTGACCACCCAATTTATTAATGCCAATATCAAAGCTAACATGGGTTCTCAAAGAAGGCTTTTCAAAAATCATCGCCACAGATTTTCCTGCTAAAGCTTGCTGGTATTTTTCCGGCTGCTTCTTAATATCACGTGCTAGAGTAATTAAATCGAGAATTTGTGCTTTACTAAGCTGATCATCAGCTAAGAAATGTTGTAAGTTCATGTTTTATCCTGTGCGAAAAATAGTTAACGAAATAAATTAACAGCCATCTGGCTGTATACGAGTGCCAATATTGACACCGTTGAGCAAATCAACAATTTGCTCTGGCGATTGCCAACTGGCAACCGCGATACTTCGTCGTAATTTATTAGCCGCTTGTAATGCTGCATTGACCTTAGCGGTCATACCACCAGCAATAACACCACTATCAATTAATTGCTTAGCTTGTTGATTATTTAAGGAAGTTAAATATTCACCAGTAGTGCCTTTAACACCATTGACATCAGTCAATAGTAATAATTCAGCATTCAGTAGCTGGCAAACAGCGACCGCAGCGTCATCGGCATTAACATTAACCAACTCACCATTTGCCAATGCACCAATGGAAGAAACAATAGGTAGAAAGTTAGCCTTAAGTAAGGTATCTAATAAGGCACTGCTATAAGGCTTTGGCTCACCAACTTGACCTAGTTGTAAGGGACTCAACTGACATTGCACCATTTGACCGTCAGTTAATGACAAACCAACCGCTGGTAGCTGCAAACTGGCTGCTGTTGCGACAATGGCTTTATTAACGCTACCGGCTAAAGCACCACTAATAATCGGCATATGCGCTTTCGGTGTCACCCGCAGGCCATTTTTTTTCTCAGTAACTAAACCCGCTTGAGATAGCATTTCGTCTACAACACAACCACCACCATGTACAATGACTACAGGTTGTTCATCTAAGCTGGCGATCACTTTGAGTAAAGCCGTTAATGCTGAGGTATTCCCTTGGTTGTAGCCATCTAAGATAGCGCCACCAATTTTGATCACTACCGGCTTTTTCATAATGTACTCGCTGTTGGCAATAAACTATATTGACTAGGTAGATCTAAACAAATATTAGCACATTGAATAGCTTGTGAAGCCGCACCTTTTAATAAGTTATCAATAGCACAACTCACTACAACCACTTGCTTGTTTTCATCAACTTGCCAATGAAGATCAGCAAAAGGCGTGTAGGCAACATTATCAATTTTTGGCCATGCCGTTACTAATCTCACTAATGGCTTATTTTGATAGGCTTGGGTAAATGCAGCATCAACTTGTTCAGCACTTACTCCTGCTTTTAATTGCAAGGTTATCGTGACTAATAAGCCACGCTTATATGGTGCTAGATGAGGATTAAAAATAACTTCGGCATTAGCTTCTTGGCTAATTTCAGGCTGATGTCTATGCTGAAGAATATTATAGGGCGTTAAACTCACTTCATAAAAACTGGTTGCTAAAGAAGCTTTTCTTCCGGCGCCACTAACACCGCTAATACCATTGACCACGATCAACGAGTTTTCTACATGCAGATTATTAGTGGTTATAGGCTTTAAAGCTAACAAACTAGCGGTTGGATAACAGCCAGGCACAGCAATCAAATCACTACTGGCGATTTCATTTGCTTGCCACTCAGCTAGGCCATATTGCGCCAACTGCAATGCCTCTAATGATTGATGCTCAAAGCCATAATGAATAGGATACTGCTCAGCATCTTTCAAACGAAAGCCACCAGATAAGTCAAACACTTTGATATCGGCATCAATAAAGGCTTGCGCCCATTGGGCACTAAAGTCATGTGGTGTGGCAAAAAAAACAGCATCAATATCATGATTGTCGATATTAATCTGCTGCTCAAACCATTGTGCAGAAAAAGCCTGCAAAGGCAAAGTACATAGTCCCTGCCAGCGAGCATGTAATTCAGCAAAAGTTTTACCGCTAGCATCACTATTTTCAGATACCAACAAATGTTGAATTGAAATTTTATCATGCTGTATTAATAAACCAATTAATTCAGCACCTACATAACCACTTGCACCAATCACTATGACGTTCATTTACTTACCATTCTATTTACGATTAGAAACTAAGCTTACGCTGTTAATACGTAAGTTTTGCAATTCTATTCAACTTTAACTAATTATTATCTAGCTATGACGACCAAAAAGGTGATATTACCTAGAAAACATGACTTACCAGAACCTACATTTGACCTTATCTTCGTCGCTTAGTTGAAAGCATTACAAATATTTTCATAGTGTGATTTAATTAGGTTGTGTACATTATGATGCTAAAGTATCACTATATAATTAGTTATGCAACTAATTAGCATAACTACCCATAATAATTTGGATTATTGGATATCATGAACAAGCAAAATAAGCACTTACCTAACTTTACTCAAGCCATCAGTCAGTTAATTGCCTTACCTAGTATCAGTTCTTCACAAGCTAGCTGGGACCAAAGTAACCAAGCGGTGATAAATTTGTTATCCGCTTGGTTTGAAACTTTAGGTTTCACTATTACCATTCAAGCCGTACCCGGTGTGAAAGGTAAATACAATATGCTAGCAAAGCTAGGTTCAGGTCACGGTGGCTTATTACTTGCTGGCCATAGTGACACAGTACCCTTTGATGAAAACCGTTGGCTTTCAGATCCATTACAAATTAATCACAAAGATGACAAACTTTTTGGCCTCGGTACATGTGATATGAAAGGATTTTTTGCATTTATTTTGCAAGCTTGTCAGCAACTAGATATAGCATTATTGAAGAAGCCATTATATGTTTTAGCAACGGCAGATGAAGAAACGACCATGGCTGGCGCACGATTTTTTGCTGATAGTGACATGATTAAGCCTGATGTCGCTGTTATCGGCGAACCAACAAATTTAGTGCCGGTAATTATGCATAAAGGTCATATGTCTCATAAAATCAGTATTAAAGGTCAGGCGGGACATTCAAGTAAGCCAGCTAATGGCATTAATGCCATTGAAATCATGCATCAAGTGATTAGCGAGTTATTTAAGCTGAGAGAAAAACTCAATCTCAGCTATCAAAATGAAGCATTCGATGTGCAAACACCAACCATGAATTTAGGCGCCATTCACGGTGGTGACAATGCCAATAGAATTTGTGGCCATTGTGAACTTGATATTGATATGCGTTCACTACCTGGTATGAAAGATCAAGAGCTTGTTTCATGGTTATCAAAAGCTCTGCAGCCAATCGCTGAAAAATACCCAGCAAGGTTAACGATAACCGAGCTTGATCCAAGTTCCCCTAGCTTTCAACAAACCCCCGAAAGTGAATTAGTACTTACCGCCGAGAAGTTTTCCGGCCATAGCTGCTGCGCAGTAAATTACGCAACAGAGGCGCCTTTTATTCAACAATTAGGTTGCCAAACAATCGTGATGGGACCTGGTTCGATTGATCAAGCACATCAACCTAATGAATATCTTGCTGACAGTGAGATTATTAAAACCGAACAGCTGCTCGCTCAACTCATTCAACATTATTGTTTCTAGCTAAAACACTCGCTGTCAGGCTTACAGGAGTATTAAAGAAAATTTCATTTCCTTAAAGTAGCGACGCCTTATGTCCTGACAGTTTAATCAGCACATAAGGCAAACGAGTTAACGGCTGCGATTCCAAAGTTTTTGGTTAGTTTTCATTGAAAAGTACTCCCCTGGTTGCCAACAGCGCGGCAACAAATCAAGTTTTTTACGCTCAAGATAATTTGATGACAACAATTCTAAAATTTCATTCAGCCTTTCTTTATTGATACTTGAAAACGCTTTTGCTGTTTCTACAAAGTACAAATTGCTGTTTTTTTTAACCACTAAATCATGGCCATAGCCAATAAAGGTTAAACTTCTAGTTGCCATACGGCATTTAGGTTCGCTAACATTTGCGGGATAAAGTTGATTAACTATCGCGTATTCATAACGAACTTCTTGCTCAACATCTGCCGGGATATAAATCACTCCAAATCCTTGCGGAAAGTCCCCGGTAATTTGATATAAAGCATCAACAATAGGACGACTACAACTACCACGTTCAGCATTTTGGTATAACGCTTGATAAACTTTTGGTAATAATTTGTAGTTATAGCTAGCTTTGGTTGATAAAACTATTGAAGTATATATTTGTGGAATTTTTAACAAATTTCCTATGCCTAACTTAGGATTAACACTACTTTTCAATAATTGCTTAACAAAACGTAATTTATTAGCTTCAGCTTTATTAAAAACATCTCGCTCTGTTTTAGAATTACCTAAATACATACTAACGCCAATACCATTAAGTAAATATTTCAGCGTTTCCCGGTAATTAATCTGTAACAAGGCTTTACGCTCTTCAACACTTAGCGTGCGATAACAATCTTGTTTACCGTCAACACCAAACATGATTTCTTGAGCATCAGGATGACTATTACCAATGTCTTGTAGAATAGCGGCCATTAATATTGGAATTTTAAGTCCATTAACAAACTTACTATAAGCCACTTCACTTTCACTGCGCAGCTCTTTAAGATTAAAGGTCGATATTTCAGCTAATTCTTGCTCTAAATATCGATCTGACAAGAGTTTTTTAAAGCAAACTTCATCAAGTAACCTTAAAGTTAGTACACTTTTGTATAATGGTTTACTCCGTTCGTTAACCGCCGCAACTTTACTACCTTCAGTCGGAGCTAATAGCTGAATAGTACCTAATAGTTGTGCTGATTTTCGGTTGCTTTCTGAAAAGCTATCACCTTCACAGAGCTCTATAATCTCTCGACAAATAGCCTGCAAGTGTTGAGAACGCTCATTACGCTCAAAGCGCAACTCTTGCAGATACTCTCGCTGCTCACGCTCAAGATTTTCTATCTTAGCTTTGCTTTTAGGATTAGCAATTTGTTTTAAATGCTCAATATCCTGTGTTAATTTTTCAAGTTTACGCTGAGAAAAATGCTCTAAATCGTAAAATGCAATCGCCCTCTCCAAGACAGAGTCTTTTAAAGGACTACGACCATAAATTTTATCAATGAGAATTTTTACCTGTGCAGTAAATTTAGTATCGCCCGTTAAATGTTTCGACATGAATTCCGTTCGCGTTAAATGATGCTTATTAGAGGGTATGACTTAAACCGTAGTTAAATAATATCTCGATTAGTTAATCACATCAATTTATCTGTTTATTATAATGCTTAACATTAACTAAAAATGTTTAAAATATAAGTAAATTGTCAATACTTGATCGCGACTGCGCATTAGAACATACTGAATATTCATTGGTTAATAAAATAGCAAAGCGGCATTTAAGGATAGCAATGAGCTCAAGTAACTTTAAAGAAACATTTAAAAGTGTAGGTGCGGCATTTTTCGGAGTACAGAGTGATAAAAACAGACAGCGTGATTTTACACAAGGTAAGCTTAGCCACTTTATTATCGCCGGCTTAATTGCCGTGGTGGTTTTCGTTACTGCACTTATAGCCATCGTTAGTTTAGTGTTACCTAGCTAGTGTTCACTGCGACACTTGATAAATTTTTATCAATCGCTAACGCTCACTGACAAAGAATTCTAAAGCGAAAGTTAAATTAGCATCTGGTAATTTTCAGCCTAAGCAAAGCTTTCACCAACTAATAGAGCACCAACAGTTCAGCAACTTTATTACGTTTACTGCCTTTTTGACTAATGGTTCGAGATACTTCTATCGAACGCTGCTTTTTTGCATGCTGATAAATCTTTCGTGTCCAAATAGTATCATGGTTGCTGATCAGTACTGATATATTACGTTTGTTGGTAACTTCTTCCGCGGCATTAGCGAGATCAGCTTGTTCATCTAAACCAAAACCATTACCTGAGTAACTGGTAAAGCTCGCAGTTTTACTGAGTGGCACATAGGGCGGATCACAATAAATGACATCCCCTGATTTTGCATGAGCAAAAGTTTGACGGTAACCATCACAGATAAATATTGCTTTTTTTGCTTTCTCGGCAAAATGATACAATTCAGCCTCAGGAAAGTACGGTCGTTTATACTTACCAAATGGCACATTATAGCCACCAGATTTATTATATCGACATAAACCGTTATAGCCATGACGATTCATATAAAGAAAAACTAACGATCTAAAATAGGGATCTGAGCTTGCATTGAACTCTTTACGTAATTGGTAGTATACCTCTGACTGGTTCTTTTCAGCGGTAAAAAATTGCCGAGCATCTTCGATGAATTTTTCCGGCGTTCGCTGTAAAATTCGATAAAGATTAACTAAGTCTTGATTAATGTCGCTAAGTAAGTACTCATCATAATCGCTATTTAAAAACACTGAACCTGCACCAACAAAAGGCTCAATCAAGCGATTTCCTTTTGGTAACATAGAGTTTATTACATCACTTAGCGCGTATTTTCCTCCCGCCCATTTTAAAAAAGCTCGATGTTTTTTCTTCATGATACCTACAAACCTAAAAATTCAACAACAGATAGCAAGCATCTGAAAAGTAAGCGGGGATTGTATCGTGAATTAATAGCAATCACATTAAATAATTCTACAACTTGATACATCAATGGGTTCACATAACTACTGTCCCAAATTCAGGTACACTAGGCTATATTTCCGTGCTTTTTAGTAAAGTTGATTATTTATGAATTCTCATGGCATGTCTTAGGTTACGTTTCAAACCATGTTAAACACTATGATTGAGTTCATAGAAAAAATTCTAGATAAGTAATCTTGCTTAACAAGCCTACACTTAGTTAGTTGTTATTTATTTTGTTGGGTTATGATTATTGCGAAGACAAGAAAGCATTAATTTCATTATTCACCACAGTAACCGACTTAAGCCATGGCTGGCGTTCTAATAATGCTTTTGGTAATTGTGATAAAGCAAGTTCCGCAGCAGGTCTTTCGGCATATACGGTACTTGTGATCACCACTACCGGCTTGTTATTCAATAAGCGTTGGTAAGCCTTATACTCGACACCGGTTAAGGTATCTAAAAACTTTTTCGGTAATTTTAACTCACTAAATGCTGCAATTTGTATCACATAACCTTTCTTATCAGCATAATAAGCATTATTTATTATTAATGGTTGCGGAGAGTGATTTGCCACTATCTTAGCTGCGGTTTTCTGCTCGCTTACGCTAACACTAGCTGCTGCAACATCGATGGATAAAACATCATCGACCTCAGTAGCCATTGCTAACATAATATCTGCAGGCGACGCCGGCAGTATTTCATTTTCCTTCGCTCGGTCAGATACCGGACTAGTTAAAGATAGATAAATATCTTTAGCTACCGCAGCGCTATGAACTTGTGTTTTTTCTGTTAACGAGGACGCTTTCGCGTCAGGGGCAATGGTACTATCAGCGATAAGTACCATTGTCTGTGGCTTCGCTAGTTCGTTCTTCAATAATATTTTTTCTTGATTATCGATCACTAACGACTTAGAAAAATTAAAACTATCTCGTTGTAATAAACTGATCACTAACACAGCAAAGCAAAATAAAAGCACTAATACGCTAAGCCACCATTTATTTTGCTTAATAAAAGACCATTTTGGCTGAGTATTCTTAAAAATTAATGCCGTGGTTGATAGTAGTTGACCTGACTGTGCTGATAACAATGCTAATTTATCATCAAACAGAGTTTTATTATCTGCAACCGTTTTCCCCGCTTGGGCAGAGCCGAACATCACAATATTAACATTCAAATTAGCTTTTTTGGCGATCGCTATTAATTGTGCCGTTTCATGTAATATTTGCAAGGAGAGATACTGTGCATTATCAAGGATAATACTAATCACTTGTGGTGATTTTTTCGCTAAATTAATCACACTCACAGCTAAAGATATTTCAGGATCAAATAACTCGCCAGCAGATAATTGCTCTATAATACGACAACGAATTTGAATATTATTGAATTGTGAAGAAAGTGAAATATAGGCGGCATTATGTTGTTCAGATAAACTTGCCAGAAATTGACCAGAAAGTGCGGCATTCTGCTCAACACTTTCATCAATCACTAAGATAGCTTGTTTTGAAAAGCGTAGAATATAATCTATGCGTGCATGGGCACTAATTTTAGTGACACTGGTGTTATCATTTGATAAGCCAATATTGTTTACTAACGCCGACATACTTCACCTATTCAGAGTAAATTATAGAATTTGTTGAAGCATTTCCTCACTAACATCGTCGTTAATTTCAGATTGGCCAATAGCGGTTGGAAGGATAAAACGCAGTTTACCTGCTAAGTTCTTTTTATCACGGCGCATATGACAAATAAATTCGTTAAAACCCATATTTTCTGGTGCAATTAACGGTAAATTAAACGCAGAAAGCAGTGCTTCAACACGACGAAGATCTGACACTTCAAGCAAATTCATTGCTACAGCTAACTTAGATGCAATTACCATACCAGCAGCTACAGCTTCACCATGTAACCATTTTCCATAGCCTTGGTCGGCTTCAATAGCATGGCCAAAAGTATGACCTAAATTTAATAACGCTCGAACACCTGCTTCGGTTTCATCTTCAGCAACAATATTGGCTTTGCATTGACAACAACACTCTATCATTTGCATTAATACCGTACTTTCACCCGCTTGAATTTCAGCAACATTATCTTCAAGCCAAGTAAAAAATTTACTATCACCTAGTATGCCATATTTAATCACTTCAGCCATGCCAGCATTAAACTCTCTAATCGGCAAAGTAGTTAACGTGGCCAGATCAATAAAGACCGCCTTAGGTTGATAGAAAGCACCTATCATATTTTTACCTAAAGGATGATTAACCGCTGTTTTACCGCCAACAGAGGAGTCTACTTGAGACAAGACGGTCGTGGGTACTTGAATAAAATCAATACCACGTTGATAGCAAGCAGCAGCAAAGCCGGTAATATCACCGATAACGCCACCACCTAATGCAATTAGCGTAGTGTCTCTACCATGGGTACCGGTTAATAGGTGTGACATTATCCGTTCAAAGTTTGCTAAGCTTTTTTCTGCTTCACCATCAGGTAAAACAATTTCATCAACGTCAAAATTCTTTAGGCTGTGCTTTAACTGCTCAATATAAAGTGGTGCTACAATGTCATTACTAACAATGCATACACGTTTACTACGGATATGACTAGACAGCAGATCACTATTGGATAATAGTCCGCTGTCTATATAGATAGGGTAGCTGCGCGTACCTAGTTTAACTTGCAGTGTGGTCATAGCTACGTCATTAAAAATCTAAACGTTCGACTATTTTACTTGCTACCACTTTGGCACTTTGATCATCCGTTTGCACGATTACATCGGCAATTTCTTCATATAACGGATTGCGTTCAACAGCTAAGTTTTCAAGTACTGTTCTAGGTTCTTCATCGGTTTGAAGTAGCGGACGACGTCTGTCTCGCTGGGTGCGAGCCACTTGTTTATCGATCGTTGTTTCAAGATAAACCACAATGCCGCGTGCGGATAAGCGATTACGTACTTGAGCACTAATCACAGATCCACCACCAGTTGCTAAAACAATACCTTGTTTTTCACTTAAATCCTCAATAACGGTTTCTTCTCTTAATCGAAAGCCTTCTTCGCCTTCAAGATCAAAAACCCACGCGATATCAGCACCGGTGCGACGTTCAATTTCTTGATCGGAATCAAAAAATTCTAGATGTAGCTTATCCGCTAATTCTCTACCAATGGTGCTTTTGCCTGCGCCCATCGGGCCTACAAGGAAAATGTTACGTTTTTCTGCCATTAGATTAATTAATACTCGTTTATTTATTACGTGAACAGGTAAGAGGGAACCCCCTCGAAAATTTCAAGGGCGCAATTATCGCAATTGCAATTGTTGGGTACAAATTGCAAGCATGTAAGATGAAAACACCACCTTACAGGCAAATTAACTTAAAATCTTTCTGTAACTATGCGTGGTGTAACGAATATTAATAGCTCTTTTTTCTCATTAAAGTTACTACTATTGCGAAACATCCAGCCAAAATAGGGAATATCACCTAAAACAGGGACTTTTGACACTGAACTAATAATTTGTTGCTGATAAATACCACCCAGCACGATAGTTTCCCCATTATTAACCAGTACTTGTGTGCCTATTCTTTGAGTATCTATTGCCGGCGCACTACCATTTGACACATCTGAAACAGTATCTTGCGTTACCACTAAGTCTAAAATAATTCTATCATCAGGAGTAATATGCGGAGTAACCGTTAAACTTAATACCGCTTTTTTAAACTGGGTAGAAGTGGCTCCGCTAGAAGCAGCCTCTTGATACGGAATTTCAACCCCTTGCTCAATATAGGCTTCCTTTTGATTAGCCGTAGTAATACGAGGGCTAGCAATAATTTCACCTTTATTTTCTTTTTCCATCGCACTTAATTCTAAATCAAGAATAGTACCATCGGCTAAGCGCGCAACTTGAAACGCGATACTACCGGCAGGGCTTGTCACAGGTAGATTAACATTTAATCGGTCGGTTAAATTAGGCACGATACCATTACCAGCATTATTGGCACCCGTAAGCGTACCTGAGGTTGAGGATTCACTGCCCGTATCTGTAACCCCCCAACGAATACCTAACTCTTCATTGATATTATCTTTTACTGTCACCATGCGTGATTCAATAATAACTTGCCGAACCGGTATATCTAAAACAGTCACCATACGTTTAATGTCTGCAATGCTATTAGCCGTATCACGAATTAGCAGTGTATTGGTTCTTTCATCAACACTGACGCTACCCCGTGCAGATAAAATGCTATTTTCTTCATTCTTAATTAACGTCGCAAATTCAACAGCTTTAGCATAATTAATTTGTACATATTCTGAGTATAGTGGGGCTAATTCTTCAACTTGCTGCTGTGCCTGTAAATCACGAGCTTCACGAGCGGCTAATTCATCGCTCGGCGCTACCATCAGAATATTGCCTTCCATGCGTTTATCTAAACCTTTAACCTTCAAGATAATATCAAGTGCTTGGTCCCAAGGTACACCATCTAAGCGCAAAGTAATGTTACCTTGCACAGTATCACTGGTCACTAAGTTAAAACCATTGTAGTCAGCAATAATTTGTAAAACGGTACGCACAGCAATGTCTTGAAAGTTTAACGATATTGCCCTGCCATTAAAGCTTTCTTCTTCACCAAGATAACCATCCTCTTGAACTTTACTCTTTACTGTTAAGGAGAATACATCGTTCAATTGTTGGTGTTCATAGTCAAATGCACCATTAATATCTACCACTAAACGAGCATTACGATCAGCCTTAAAGGTTTCAATACCGCTGACAAGAGTACCAAAATCAGTGACATCTAATTTATATATAAACTCTTCAAGAATTTCAGTGTTGTGAAATTCAATATAAAGTTTACCTAGTTTTTCACTGACATCGACAGCCACTTTGCTATCAATAAGCTTAATTAAAAGCTGCGCTTCATTTTGCGGGCTACGCTTGAAGTCAATATTGTCGATTTTATTAATATAACCATGGCTCAGTGGAATTAATTGCTTTACCGCTTTATCGACTTGCCCTGTATTGAGAGTTAAAGCAAAAGTATTATCTTTTTGGATAACATCAAAAATAGATAAATGCTGTAAATTAACATTGGCGACAACTTTACCGGCTATTTTTTGTATGACAATATTTGTCACCCCTGCATGTTCAATAAGAGTGTTGGCTATTACAGGGTTAAACTGTTCGGCATCAAAGGTGATACTAACTTGTGCAGGCGTCATTGACGTTGTTACTTCCGGCTGAACTAAGATCTTATCTGATAACTCAAAAACCAATTCAATTTCATTACTTTGGATAGTGTTATAGGTAAGTCCTGTTAGCTCATTAGCCCACGAAACAGTAGAGAGTACGCATAGATAAACCGCTGTTATTAACTTTAGTATTTTGCAATGTGTCATAAGATCATCATTTTTAATTTTATTAAATAGCAACATTACTATCTTTGCTCCTCTGCACTTGCCTGTGTCATGGCAACAACCGTCTCACGTTCTACCCAACACCCTGCGCCATCAGGAATTAATTCTAATACTTTTATATTATCTTGGCTTACTGTGGTAATTCGGCCATGGTATAAACCAACATAACTGCCTACCGCCACGCGATGTAAGGTGTTATCAGACGCTTCAACTAAAGCCCAAGTCACGCCCAATTCACCTAACGTGCCACGCATAATTAAATCACTCAGTGAATACTTCTCTAAAGGTTGTTTTCTACGCCGTGGATCTGGGCTTAAACAGCCTGACATTTGTTGAATTTTTTCTTGGATTGCTTCAGGTTTCGGGGCATCAAATGGACTACGTAGAGTTTGGACAGCATAGTCAAAGTGGTCAAACACAGTCACTTCTGGCATCGGTTCTATCGAACTTGCAGTAGTTGATTGCACATTAGCAATATATAATTTTAAGTCATTAGTATCACCAAAACACCCCGTTAATAGCACAGCACTTAATATAAAAAGTATTCTCATTTTTCTGCTGCCTCCCGATAACGATAGGTTTTAGCTTGCAGCTTTAACTTTAAGTCTCCAGAGTTCTGCTTTTGCAGGTTAATATCAAAATCATGCAGAGTGACAATTCGTGGTAAACCAGCAATCCGACTTACAAACTGTCCAAACTCATGGTACGACCCTAAAACTTCGATATCTATCGGTAACTCAATATAAATTTCTTGCTCAATTTCTGGTTGCCAATTTAGTTTGACAAAATCAAGTCCCGTGGTGGTACCAACAAAAGTGATATCATCTAATAAACCCGGTGTTTCATGGCTTTCTGGTAGACTTTTCAACTGTTTAGCAAACATTGCTTCCGCTTCAATCATCTGCTGTTCGAAGCGCTCTAAATTCGCTGAAATATGATATTTAGCTTGGTATTGTTGTTTTAAGGTCGTTTCTTCAGCTGTAACACGTTCAAGCTGCTTAATTTGGTCGCTAATCATCAGCGCATAGCCTAAACCTAGAACTAAAATAACTAAGAATATCGATAAAACAACTTTCGCTGCTTTCGGCCATTGACCAATATTATCAAGTTCTAAGCCATTAAATTGCTCGGTAAATTCTGATAAATCAAAATTCATCATGGCGCCCCTAGCTCATTCAGATTCATTAAGCCTTTAATGCGAACTTGCATTTTGAAATCGCTTAACAATTTACTGGTGGCATCATTTGAGGTTATTGACTCAAGTATCGCACCTTCAAATAAATCAGAGCGTTCTATCTCTCTGATCATGTTAGCCAAATGATTGTTTGACTCACTTTTACCGACAATACTCAGGCTATTACCCTGCTTTTCTAAGCGCGTAAGATAAATACCATTAGGCACTACTTGCGCTATTTCATTCAATACTTGGGTACCAACATTACGGCTACGCTGTAATTGTTCTATAACATTAGTGCGCTTTTTAAGTTCTTTTTTCTTTTCGTTAAGCGATTTTATTTTTGCAATACGTAAGTCCAGCACTTTAATTTCATTTTGCAAAAACTGATTACGGGTGTTTTGACCATCAATACGCATTTGATAAAATTGGTTCACTAAAAATACCAAAGCAAAAGTGCCCAGGGCAACTGCAGTTAATACCGTAAAGTACTCTCGCTGTTTGGCTTTTTCGGCTTCTTCACGCCATGGTAATAAATTTATATATGCCACGGAACAAAACTCCTTAATGCTAAACCGGCCGCCACCATAAGACGAGGCGCTGTTTTCACTAGCTGTTCTTGATCAATCTTAGTGGAAATTTCCATGCCTGAAAAAGGGTTCGCTATCACCGTATGGATAGCCAGCTCTTCAGTTAGTAGTTGTTCTATTCCTTCCACTAAAGCACTACCACCTGAGATAACAAGGTAATCAATTTTTTCTTGGCCGCTGGTGGTTAGAAACATTTGGATAGCACGACGAATCTGTTGTACTAATATCGTATGAAAAGGCGCTAAAACTTCAAAAGTATAGTTGGCAGGTAAATCATTAGTGAGTTTTGCTAACTCAGCATCTTCAAAAGATTTATTATAATAAGAAACGATTGCACGAGTATATTGCTCGCCACCAAAAAGTTGATCACGACTGTAAATATGCTTGCTCGCTTCAGTAACTGAAAATAGTGTCATAGTGGCGCCTAAATCAACCGTAGCAACAACTTTATCTGCAGCATCATCTGGCAACTGCCGCAAGGTTAAATCAAAAGCACGGCTAATTGCATACGACTCAACATCAATCACTTTTGCATCAAAGCCACCCGCGTCTAATGCTGCAACACGTGCCTCTACAGATTCAGTACGAGCAGCGCTGAGCAAAACATTAATTTTACTTGGGTCCGACTCATTAATGTCAAGTGATTCAAAATCTAAGCTAACTTCATCGAGAGGGTAAGGGATCAAGCTATCAGCTTCAATTTCAATTTGACTGGCCAATTCTTGTTCGTTTAGTGCAACATCCATATAGATGATTTTCGTAATAACCGTTTGCCCAGAAACTGCCGATGCGGCTTGGCTTACTGACGAGGATATTTTTTTTCGAATTTTCGCTACAACTTTACCAACCGCGTCAATATCCTGAATTTCTCTATCAACAATAGCCCCTCTTGGCATCGCTTCAATGGCGACAGTTTCCAGCACATATCCAGTATCGTTTTGGCTCAGTAGAACAGCTTTAATAGAGTGGGAACCAATGTCAATTCCTACCATTAATGAGGTCTTTTTTTTCCATAAACTACTTAACATAGAATCCTACTAGAACATTTTATTATTATAATATTAGGCATAAAATTCGTATAAATACATTTATTACATGCTTTTACAGGATATACTAGTATTATTACGTCATTTTTATAACTTTTATTGAGCATCCCTCTGTGTTTTCTATAAAAAATCTGTTAAAAGCAGGCTCTGTATTGATATTAATTGGAATTCTAGCGCTTGCCGGAATTTATTTATCCATGCGTTCAAGCTTACCCAGTGTTGACTCACTGAGAGATTTGCAATGGCAAACGCCAATGCAAATATTCAGCGCTGACGGTAAACTTATTTCTCAATTTGGCGAAAAGAAACGTATCCCGCTAACATTAGATGAAATGCCCAAACAACTAATCAATGCGATCTTAGCCACTGAAGACGACCGTTTTTACCTGCATTTTGGTGTTGATCCTATCGGTATGGGCCGAGCCATATTAGGCCAGTTAACCGGACAAAATAAAGGTGGTGCAAGTACCATCACCATGCAAGTTGCACGAAACTTCTTTTTAACTCGTGAGCAAACTTATGTCCGAAAAATCCGAGAAATATTCATCTCCTTTCACATTGAAAGTCTACTGACCAAAGATGAAATACTGGCTCTCTATATGAATAAAATATCTTTAGGGCATCGGTCCTTCGGTTTTGGTGCTGCTGCACAAGTATATTATGGTAAAGATGTTAAAGAGCTGAGCTTAGCTCAAATTGCGGTATTAGCAGGATTACCAAAAGCGCCTTCAACCATGAATCCAATTAGCCGTCCGGATCGTGCAATGCAGAGACGGACAGTGGTGTTGCAACGTATGTATAATGCTGGCTATATTACTGAGCAAGAGATGTTAACAGCCAATAAGCAGCCAATTACAGCCGAAAAACATGGTGCGGAAATAGAGTTAAATGCACCTTATATTGCCGAAATGGCTCATCAAGAAATGATTGAGCGTTTTGGTAAGGAAGCTGCTTATACCGGCGGATATAAGGTTTTCACTACCGTAACTTCAAAGCTGCAGCATGCCGCACAACAAGCTGTCATTAATAACATAATTGCCTATGATCAACGTCACGGTTATCGCGGTCCTCTGACAAGTTTACGACCAGCAAACGATGAGCAATTAAATTCGACTGAAATAAATGCTCCCAGCAACACAATAGCTGAGCCAATAAGTGATGATGAAATAGCACAAGCCCTCGCGCCTTTAAGCAGCTATCACTCACTTGTTCCTGGCGTTGTTACTGAAACCTTAGAGCGCTCGATTAAAGTCAGATTAGAAGCTGGCTCTGATATCACTATCGAGTGGCCAGGGTTGTCGTGGGCACGAGCTTACTTTAACGACGATAAGCAAGGCCCAGCTCCCAATAACGCAAATGAAATAGTCAAAACTGGCGATATCATTATGGTCACGCCGTCAGCAACAGGCTATCGCCTGAGTCAATTGCCCGATGTGAGTTCAGCGCTGGTATCTTTGGCGACTGACAATGGAGCAATAAAAGCAGCCGTGGGTGGTTTTAGTTTTATCCAAAGTCAATTCAACCGTGTAACTCAAGCTAAACGGCAAGTGGGCTCCAATATTAAACCTTTTATCTACTCTGCAGCACTAGACAGTGGTTATACCTTAGCATCAATAGTTAATGACGCACCAATAAATCAATGGGATAGAAGTTCAGGCGTAGTCTGGCGTCCAAAAAATTCACCGCCAGTTTATAACGGGGAAATTCGCTTGCGTTTAGCGCTTGCACAATCAAAAAACGTTATTGCCGTTCGATTACTCAGAGATGTCGGCTTAGATAAAATTATTCCCTACTTGGCCTCGTTTGGCTTTGATCCTGATGACTTACCCCGTAATGAATCTCTAGCTTTAGGATCAGCCTCTTTAACACCTTTAGAGGTAGCAACAGGCTTTGCTACTTTTGCCAATGGTGGTTTTTTAATTCAGCCCTATTTAGTCGAACGCATTGAAGACTCATTCGGTAAAGTTATTTTCCAAGCTAACCCCGCTATTGCTTGTGATCACTGTGAGGATAATTTTCCAACAGCCTCAGTTTTAGAAACTAAAAATAAAGACAATGATACTTTAGATAACATTACCGATACCATACTTGAGCCAAAAGTTATTAATAAAGCTGGACGGGTAATTAGTGCACAAAATGCATTCTTAATGACTGAAGCTCTTAACTCCGCTATTTGGGGGGCTGACTGGAATATAAAACCTTATTGGCAAGGTACTGGCTATCGTGCCCGTACACTTAAACGCAGAGATATTGCAGGTAAAACAGGTACCACCAACCAAGCAAAAGATGCTTGGTTTTCCGGCTATAGTCGCAGACTAGTCACTACATCTTGGATAGGTTTTGACGATCCTAGCCGTAATCTAGGTCGAACGGTTTATAACAGTAACTTAGGTAAAGCACAAACCACAGGCAAAGAGTTTGGTGCAAAATCAGCACAGCCAGCTTGGATTAATTTTATGAAAGTTGCACTAGCAGACCTTCCTGTTGAACCATTTGAACAGCCACAAGCACTGATGTCGGTTCGCATAGATAAAGCCTCAGGAAAATTAACCAAGAAAACAGATAAATCCAGCCGTTTTGAGTACTTTGAATTAGGCTCTGCCCCGACAGAATACATTAGTGAAGATATAAGTAGCGAGATCCTTGATGGTAGCAACCCTATTGAAAGCAGCGAAGGGGAAATATTCGATTAGTTATTAAAAGTTTCGTTAGATAAGTATACGAATGGAAAATATGCTTTCATTCGTATCACTTCGAAACATTTAATAAATTTCATTCAATTTTTACCTCCTCAATAACGACTCATTTTCCTGACCATTCGGTCAACTCAGTAACAAGAACAAGTGTTTGATTTTATTATAAATAACAATAAAATTTAAAATGGTTTTGTATAAAAAATTGGCTTGACGTTTGACATAATAAAAATCTCAACAAAAAAAAAGTGAAAGTTATAATGAAAACTTTCAAAACGAAAGAAAAAAAACTTTCGTTTTGCTCAACAATCACCTAAAATTGGCGCCCATAATCGGAAATACCACACTATTCATTTAAAAAACGTCATACTTTTTAGGAGCGAATTCGCAATGGCAGCTTTAGAAAACTCAATAGATTTATCTTCATACGGCATCACTAATGTTGCAGAGGTCGTTTACAATCCGTCTTATGAGTTACTTTTTGCTGAGGAAACAAGATCTGATCTCACAGGTTTTGATAAAGGCGTAGTGACCGAACTTGGCGCTGTTTCAGTAGACACTGGCATTTTTACTGGCCGCTCTCCAAAAGATAAATATATCGTCCGTGACGATACCAGCCGTGATACTGTTTGGTGGTCAGATCAAGGTAAAAATGACAACAAGCCAATGACACAAGAAACATGGACTGATTTAAAAGGCTTAGTAACTGAGCAACTATCTGGCAAGCGCTTATTCGTTGTTGATACCTTTTGTGGTGCTGATGACGCTACCCGTTTAAAAGTTCGTTTTATCACAGAAGTCGCTTGGCAGGCACATTTTGTTAAAAACATGTTTATTCGCCCAACCGATGCTGAATTAGCAAATTACGAACCTGACTTTATCGTCATGAATGGTGCAAAAGCCACCAACCCCAACTGGCAAGAACAAGGTTTAAATTCAGAAAATTTTGTTGCATTTAACTTAACTGAAAGAATGCAACTTATCGGTGGTACTTGGTACGGTGGCGAAATGAAAAAAGGTATGTTCTCTATGATGAACTACTTATTACCTTTAAAAGGCATTGCCTCGATGCATTGTAGTGCTAACGTCGGTGAAGATGGTGATACAGCTATTTTCTTTGGTTTATCAGGTACAGGTAAAACTACATTATCAACTGATCCTAAACGCCAGCTTATTGGTGATGATGAACATGGTTGGGATGAAAATGGTGTATTTAACTTTGAAGGTGGTTGTTACGCAAAAACCATCAACTTAAGTAAAGAAAACGAACCTGACATCTACAATGCTATCCGTCGCGACGCGTTACTAGAAAACGTTGTGGTTAACGAAAAGGGCGAAATTGATTTTGACGATAACTCAAATACTGAGAATACTCGTGTTTCATACCCTATTCACCATATTGATAACATTGTAAAACCTGTTTCTCGTGCTGGCCATGCAAAAAAGGTTATTTTCTTAACTGCTGATGCTTTTGGTGTATTACCACCTGTTGCTAAGTTAACTCCTGCACAAACAGAGTATTACTTTTTGTCTGGTTTCACAGCAAAACTTGCCGGCACTGAGCGAGGCATCACTGAACCAACACCAACATTCTCAAGTTGTTTTGGTGCGGCGTTCCTAAGCTTACACCCAACACAATACGCCGAAGTACTGCGCAAACGTATGCAAGCAGTCGGCGCAGAAGCTTATTTAGTTAACACCGGTTGGAACGGCACAGGCAAACGTATTTCAATTAAAGATACTCGCGCCATTATTGATGCCATTTTAGATGGTTCAATTGATAATGCAGAAACACAAGTTTTACCATTATTCAATTTAGACATTCCAACGAGTATTGCTGGTGTTAATAGCGAGATTTTAGATCCACGCGACACTTATGCAGAATCAACACAGTGGCATGAAAAAGCTGTCGACTTAGCTACTCGCTTTGTTAACAACTTTGACAAATTTACCGATACTGACAATGGTAAATCATTGGTTGATGCTGGCCCTAAAGTTTAATCTAAATCGCACAGCATCTAAAAAAAGCCGTCGTCAATACGACGGCTTTTTTATATCTCATCATTGATGAATTTATCTGGTGAATTAGCACTAATGCTATTGGGTCGGTAAACAAATTTTCGCGCTTAAACCGCCCTCATCTCGATTAGACAATTCAACGCGACCACCGTGAGTGTCAACAATACGCTTTATGATGGCTAAGCCTAAACCACTGCCTTCCCCTCCTCGTGCTTTATCTCCTTGCGTAAAGGGTTGAAATAAACGCTCAATATCAACTTCGGGGATCCCTGGTCCTTCATCACAAACACAAAAATAAATTTCCCGTTTACTTTTATCAAATGCAGATGTTACGGTAATTTTACCGCTCGAATAACGTAGGGCATTTTGAATTAGATTTGCCAGTGCTCGTTTCATCGCAACATAACGTAATGGCACTTTCGGTAAAGATTCAGCTGTAAAAATAATTTCTCGCTCTAAAATGCTTTCTGACTGCACAACTTCCTCAATCAAGGTATTAATATCACCTAACTCAGCTTTATCCTTACTATCATGGCGAATATAGTCGATGAACTGATCTATGATGTTATTCATATCATCAATATCACCTTCAATACCTGCTTTTAAAAAATCATCATGTGCAGAGATCATTTCAGTTGCTAAACGAATACGGGTTAATGGCGTGCGTAAGTCATGAGATATACCTGCCATGAGTAGATTACGGTCATCTTCAAGTTGTTTAATGCCCTTAGACATATGATTAAAGGCTCGCGTTACCGCAACAATTTCAGTCGTGCCACGCTCGGTCAAGGGTTCAGGAAAATCACCACGGCCAACATCATGCGCAGCATGCTGTAAGGCACTTAGCGGCCGGTTAAGTTGTCGTACAAACAGCCAACCACCCATAACACTTAAAATTCCTAAAATCATGAGTACCACAATAAGCGGTGAAAAATTTTCTTCTTCTAAGCCATTAATCGGAATTTTAACCCAGTAATCGGGTGCTTGTGGGGGACGGATCCAAAATAGGTATTCATCACCTTGTGAAATTCTGACTTCAGCAGGGCCACCTAATAAATTCGACATTTCTTCCGAGCGAAAAGCGTAATAAACAGCCTCTTGCAAGCCAAGCTTCATTGCGGCAGCTTCACGATAGACACCAATGCCAGTTTCTCGCTGAAACGCTTCTCCCATCGCAGGACTTAAAACTTCATCAGCAACATCAATAAAAACAACCTTAACTTGCTTTGCCAGTAGCTGGTTAACCTGTTGTGCATTAGGCTGAATTATATATATCGACATCGATATAAACGACACAACCTGATTAATTAACAACAAAAGGCCAATTAATAACACCGTTTGACCAAAGGCGCTACGTGGCAATATTTTCATATACTTCTACTAAATTAAGGTTATTTTTTGCATGTTTTTAAGTAGCGTCATTACTCAACAGACTTACCTTCAGGAACAAAGACATAACCCAAGCCCCAAACGGTTTGAATATAACGAGGTTTAGCGGGATCTTCTTCTAACATACGGCGTAAGCGTGACACTTGGACATCAATACTACGCTCTAACGCCGAATAATCACGACCACGCGCTAAGTTCATTAACTTATCACGTGATAATGGCTCTCTAGGGTGTGTGATCAATGCCTTTAATACCGCAAACTCCCCGCTAGTTAATGGCATATTGATATCACCTTTAAGCATTTCGCGCGTAGCAAGATTAAGTTGATATTCACCAAAAGAAATAATATTTTCTTCTTGTGAAGGTGCACCTGGGGCTTCCTGCACTCGGCGACGTAAAACCGCTTTAATACGTGCTAACAATTCCCGAGGGTTAAATGGTTTTGGCATGTAGTCATCGGCGCCAAGCTCTAAACCAATAATACGGTCTACCTCATCGCCTTTTGCTGTTAACATAACAATAGGGATATCATTAGAGTTTTGACGTAAACGACGGCAAATAGATAAACCATCTTCACCAGGTAACATCAAATCAAGCACTAATAAATGGAAGTTTTCTCGTTCGAGTAATCTATCCATTTGCTCAGAGTTAGCAGCACTACGAACGACAAAGCCCTGTTCAACTAAATATCGTTCCAGTAAGGCACGTAAACGCATATCATCATCAACAACCAAAACTTTCGGCGTTTCATGTCCCATAATACTTATTCCATTATCGCAATATTAAAAATTACTCTAACTATAAGCCATATTGGCTAAAATATAAAAAACTGTTCTAGGTCAGTGCCCTAGTATTTGTTACAAATTATGTTTTATCGAATATATAGTCATGCGACTTCAAGATGCAAGGTACAGATGATATGAGCAACACCTTCAGGCAAAACCTTGTCAAAATCAATAACACGGCTTCACAAAGCAATGCCTTTGCTAATAATCGCATGGCCATTGATTAACTACTTACATTGACTAGTTATTATGGGAGAATACGTAAATGAAAGTCTGGCGCCATTTCCATAAAGTCCCTATCCGTGTTTTACGTATCAGTAAAAGGCGTAATATTGTCCGACTTAAACGGCAAATGCTGAAGATAAAAATAGCCTTAGCTCAAGAAAAAGCAGAAACCAAGGCTATGTTAAGTATTTACAAGCGCTACACCAAACGTGATGCTAGTGCTGAAGAGATGCGTATTGCCAACCAACAATTTGTTGATATATTAAAAGGTCTTGGTATTGGTGTTTTTGCTATTTTGCCATTTGCCCCTATTACCATTCCTATTATGATAAAAGTTGCTCGCATGGTCGGCGTAGAAATACTGCCTAGCTCTTTTGTTAGTGACAAAAAAGCACAAAAGAACAAGGATTAACGCAAATAGTGAATCGCTTGCTCAGTAACACATTGCGTAAAGCTTTTTTGTCTTTCTACTCGTGAAAGTCCATTAATCGCTTTACTAACTAAAGCCATTTTTTGCTGTTTTTCTGCTAAAGGCAAATGCGCAAACTGTTCATTAAAACAACCCGTTAAACCATAATTTAATGCCTCATCTGACTTAAGAGATTCACCGGCCAAACAGGCAATTAATTTTTCAGCTAAATTGTTTTTATCTAATTGCGTAATTAAACTTTTAATATTTACACTGTTATCAGCATGCTTTGTTTGCTGACAGCCGTACAACATATCTGCAACCGCAACAATGGGAATAAGTGCGTCATGCTGTGCGCCAAAGCGCGCTTTTAACCACTGATCTCTATCTAAAGTTTGACTTTGCTCTGCGTGAAGTGCTGAGCTAAATGAGACAGCGACACTAATAACCCAATATAGAGAAAAAAATCGCTTATATAATTTACTTTGCTGCATAACCATTCTGTATTTATCACCTTTTTAATGTATTCACTCTATCAAAAATTTCACTCTTACTTGCACAACTCACAAAAACGACTTTACGATAACGGTTATAAAATTTCATCTTAGCTTTGTGAATAGCTGTCAACATGCTTAAATACTAATACAATAAGCTAATAATGACCGGTAGTACGATGATAAAAAAACTTCAAATATGCGCTTTTGTAATAGCATCAGTTATTTTTTCTCAGTCACTATGGGCAAATGATAATAATAGCGTAAATACCATTGAATTATTAGAGCAGCAGTTAGCAAGTAACAAAGGAGATGTCATCTATGTCGACTTTTGGGCGTCTTGGTGCATACCTTGTCGTCAGTCATTTCCATGGATGAACAATTTAAAAGCAAAATATCAAGCTGATGGCTTAACCATAATCAGTGTTAATTTAGATCACAGCCGTACATTAGCCAATGAATTTTTAGCAGAAATACCGGCTGATTTTCCGGTAATTTTTGATCCAAAAGGTCTGATAGCACGAAAATATAAACTTAAAGGTATGCCAAGTAGCTTTGTTGTTGACCGAACAGGGCAAATAATCAGTGTTCATGTCGGCTTTAATCAACAAAAAAAGATCGCCTATGAAGAAGAAATTAAAACACTTTTGCAACTATAGAATAGCTAGATCAGCAGAGTAGCAATATATTATTCTCCACTGATAATCGAACTAAGTCATGATAGTGCTTAACAAGCTTGTCACGATGACCTCACATTACCTTTATCCAAATAAGCAAAAAGCGAGCTTATCGCTCGCTTTTTCATACCTTCATACCATGTTAAATTAGAAGCTGTATTTATAGCCTAAAGTAACACTACGTGGTTTACCGACCATGATAGAGCCATGTGTACGTGTTGACATGTACTCTTTATCAAGTAAGTTATCAACATTGAATGTGATTTCTTGGTTTTCTGCAACACTATAGTGTGCGGCCATATCAACCACAGTGCGGCTGTCAATAGACTGTCCAGAAACCAATGCACCTTGACCTGCTATTGTACGCATTTCATCCATATAACGCACCAGCATGTCACCGCGCCAGTTTTCTCCAACAACACCCAAGCTTACTTGTAATTGATTTTCTGGTACGTAAGGTAATTCATCACCGGCCGCAACATTCGCCCAAGTCTCTAATCCTGATTCAAACGCATTTTGAAATTCTGTATCAGTAAAGGTGTAAGTCACATCAACAGGAAATGCTAATGCTCCGGCAGTAAATTCATAACCAGCTTTCATTTCTAAGCCTGAAACTTTCACTTCACCGGCATTATATTGGTTGCCAATATTATCATCATCACAACCTTGGCTAGCAGTACAATTACCGTGCATATTCTCATAATCTGAATAGAAAAATAGTGCTTCAGCACGTAAAGCTTCCTGGCTGTAACGTAAACCTAACTCGTAGTTAATGCTTTCTTCGTTTTCTGCTTTATCATTACCTGGTGCTGGCGGCGCAAAACCTTTTTGTATGCCACCAATAATAACTAAATCATTATTAACACGATAGGTTACCGCGAGTGAAGGCAACAAGACATCAACATCATTGCTGACATCTTTCTTTAGCGGTTGACTACGATCAATGATGCCTTTATCCCAATCTTTACGTGAAATAGTCATATCTTCATAACGTAAGCCGGCATTGATAATGAAATCACCAACGGTATATTCATCATGAATAAAAAGCGCAAGCGCCTGAGCTGAATCAATACGATTAGAATCAGTACCATGAATACCCGCTTGGATTAAGGTCATTTCATAACTATTGTCCATGCTATAGTTATCTACCCACTGGAAGCGATCCATTTCATCTTCATGGTAACGGGCGCCAAATTTCACTTGATGAGCACCAAAATCAGCATCTAGAACCGTTTGAATTCCTTTTGATTCATAATCTCGGCTGTTAGCTTTAACATCAACATAAAGTACTTCATTGTTAGCATCTCGATCAAAAGCTGCGGCTTTATCGATACCACCGCCACTTAAGCTACTCTTCTCAACAACATGTTCATTATTATCATCGAAAAGATAACCACCATTATCATCAGTTGCCCAAGCACCCACACTACTGGTTTTATACCAGTTACGGCTAAACTCGTTGTAATAAGCTGTGGTGCCTAACGTAAAACGCTCTGATAGTTCAATATGATGATTAATTTGCAATTGTTTATGGCTAGTATCCATATTATCAAGCTGTGAAGCAGAATAACGAGAATAAGGATTAGCTTTAAAATCAGCATCAGTTAAACCCATATAGGTTTCATCTGAGTCTTCATCTGAATACTTTAGTTTAAACTCTAATTCTTGATAGTACTTGGCATCAGTATCGCTGTTGATCATCACTTTCGCCATGATGTCATTCTTAACAAAACCTGTATCATCACCGGTATGATTTACATCTTTAAAACCATCGGCTTGGTAACGGAACACTTCAATAACTGAAGAAACATTCTTTCCTGCACCGCCCACATAAGCATGCGCTTTACCAAAGCCATCTTCACCTGCACTTAAGTTAACTTGTCCCGCAAGTGCCTGCTCTGGAATAGTGCGAGACAACATATTGATCACGCCGCCAGTAGTACGAGGACCATACATTGCACTTGACGTGCCTTTGAGCACTTCAACTTGTTGCATACGACCTGCAGTTGGAAAATAATAAGCAGAAGGTGCTGAATATGGTGCTGGTGCCGCTAACACGCCATCTTCCATAATGGTGATTTTTTCACTGCGATTCTGTCCGGTACCACGCATACCAATATTAGGGCGTAATCCGTAACCATCTTCTTCTAATACATAGACACCCGGCACTGATGTTAACGTACGCATAATATCGGTAAAATCAAACTTCTCTAGATCAGCTTGAGAAATCATATGGGCACTGCCCGGCATATCATTAACGGCTTGAGCACTACCGAAAATAGTTAAATGTTCCATATCATCATCTGCTAATGCAGCATTCGAAATAGCACTAAAAACCGATAAAGCAATCAACGCAGGTTGAAAAGAAGAAAGAATTCGCATGACTCAGCCTATAAAAGAAACAATAATTGAATTGCGCGCATTTAATCACAGCATCAAATGGGAATCAATATCATTTGTATTATTTTTAATTTTTTATTGATATAGGACAAGATCAAGTTAAAATATACTGACGTGGTGGGGTTAGGTGAATGAATACCAATTCTACTAAGTTTCTTCCCTGTCAGTGACATTTAAAAGCTTTAGTGGCACAGGTTCACAGTTCCAGACTGAACCTAAACCTACATCCCTGTGAGAACCTTATCGAAATTAATAACGCAGCCTTTAAAATCAACCTTTGGGGGCTTACCAGCGATTCGATAACCGCCGTTGATTTCCTTCATATAGAACTATACCCACAAAATGATCGTTGTGCACAAAGCGCTGAGTGGGAACAAACTTAATAGACTTAGTATCACATTAAAGTGCCATGATTTTATTGATCTCCGCGTTAACCTGGTTGACATTAAAGCTGTTTTCAACCATTTTTCGACTGGCATTTGCCATAAGCGGCCAATGCTCAGGGTTTTCAATAAACCAAATCATTCGATGAGCTAATTGTTTAGCATCACGCACTGGTACAAGCCAACCATTCTCACCATTGATCACAGTATCTCGACAGCCAACGGCATCAGTAGTTAATATCGGCCGCCCTATGCTCATCGCTTCAAGAACAGTTCTTGGTAATCCTTCATGGTAAGATGGTAAGGTATAAATATGACAAGCCTGAATAAAAGGTATAACGTTATCAGTTGAGCCTAAGTACTCAATCTGACCTTCAAGCTGCCACTGCTGCACTTCTTCAACACTAATGTGATCAGGTGAGCTATCGTATGGACCTAAAAGTTGGCAATTGATATTAGGGTAGCGTTGTTTGACTATTTTAGCGGCCTTGGCAAATTCTCGAATCCCCTTATCACCCAGTAAGCGAGCAATCAATAAAAAAGTCACCTTACCTTGAGGCAAAGGTTGCTGCTGGTAAGCATCAATATCAATCCCAGAGCCAAATACGCGATAACACTTATCAGCTTGAGCTAAGCCTAAATCAACGAATAACTGCCGATTCTCCTGATTTTGAAAAATCACTTTTTTGGCGTTTGCTAGTGAAAATTTATATAAATGCTTAACCAGATAATTCACCGAATTACGCATGAAAGAGCCTTTTTCAAAGGCATAACCTAAGCCGGTGATCATGGCATTAAAACCATTAAAACCAATAAGGCGAGCAGCAATACCGCCCCAAATAATCGGTTTAATGGTATAAGCCAGTACCTGATCAGGGGCCAGTTCAACTAAAGCTTGTTTAATGGCCAGTAATGTCATGATATCAGCAAGAGGATTCAAACCATTACGCTGTACTTTGTAAGGTCGAAATGTCGCACCTAACGCCGTTACTTGCGCAACAACATCGGCTGAAGCCGCTGCTGACATCACAGTAACTTCATGACCTGCATCGACAAATGAACGAATTAACGCACCACGAAATCCAATAATGGAATTAGGATAAGCACCAATTATAACTATCTTCAAAAACATCACCTTAACTGTGATAAATCGCAGTAAACCTAACCTAGGCTTTTATATGAAACATTAAAACCAGCACCATCACCTCGAACAATTACCAACTAAAAATCAAACGCTTAATAGCTTTACGCTCAGGCACCATCAAGCTCAAAAAGTAACTAAGTACAAGATAAATCAACCCCGTGAAGAAACAGCCTAAAATCAACCCCAACCAAGTTGCAGACAGGTAATTAGCGAGGGCAAATGCTAAGGGCATACTGATCAGTATCACAGGCATAGAATAGCGTAAGAGCTGCTGGTAAAAATTTAACATATTCAAACCTACTACACGGTATAGGTAAATATTCACCAAGAGTAATTCACCCACAACCAATGCTATAGCCGTGCCCCAAACGGCACCTATCATGCCTAATTTTTTCACCAATATAATTGAGATAACAACATTGGCAAGCGCTGTAGCCAATAACAATAAACTGCGAACTTTATGCTTATTTAATGCTTGTAACACTGCATTAGTTGAGCTTTGTGCCAAAACAAAAATAAACGGCACCATAGGAATTAGTGCCACTAAAAAAGCTTCTGAAAATTCAGCGCCAACAAACAGATGAATAAATAACTCTCCAAATACAGCAAAAATAACAAATATATAACCCAATACCATCATCTGGTATCGGCCAATGGTACCAAGCTGTGCCATCAACACCGTAGGTGCAACGTCTTGCTTGACCATTTGAACAATTTTCGGGGTAAATATATTAGAAATAGCGCTGGCAAAGGCAATGAAACTAAAAATTAATTGACTACCAATATTAAAAATACCTAAGGTTTTACTATTCGTTAATGTGCCAATAATCAAGTTATCTACTCGCCAGTTTATTTGGTTAACAATAACGTTTAAGGCGATAAAAGATGCGTAAACAAAAATTTCTTTCAATGTGGCTTTATCAGCAAGTTTAGCCTGAAAATGAATATCAATATTTCGCCTGATATAAATAAAACGTATCACGCTATGAAGTAAATTGGTGACGGTATCAATAATGACAATAGTCAGTACACCAAAGCCCGATTCTAAGCACATCACAACGCTGATACAGCGAGCAATAAAAACTAAAATTTCAGTCGTTTTTTGAAAACGAAAACGCTGATAGCTGCTAATAATTCCGGTTAATGAATTGCTCATTAACGTAATGACAACATTAACTAACAGCACCAAAAATGCCGACTCGAGTAAAGTGATTTCAGCGGCTGACAGTGAGTAAGAGAAAATGTCAGGTAATTTATACCAAACGATCAGCCCTATACCACCAACAAATAAGGCTAAGGCTCCGTAGATAGTAATAATACTACTAATAAATTCGGCTTCTTTTACTTTATCATTATTGGCTTTATAGACAGATAGAAAACGAATCGTAGTATTTGCCAAGCCAAATTCTAAAACAATTAAGTAGCCTGCCAAAGCAGAAACTAAGCTATAAATACCATAATCACTCACCCCCAAGTGATTTATAATAAATGGGATCAGCAACAAAGCGGCAACATTTCTAATTGCTATTGAACAATAGCTTAACACTACGCCATTACGCCTTTCTCGGCTTAAGTTTGTCATTTAAGAGTCTTTTCTATAAGTGTTGTAAACAATTAACATAAGAATCAAGTAGCTACCATATTTACCTAAATTTTGTAGGCTAAAGCAATACAATATAAAAACAATAATTGGCAGCCATGCCAAACGAAATATATGCTGACTAGCGGTACGGTTTCTTTCGGCTCTAAAGCCTAAATAAAGATAAGCTGCGAACAAAGCAAAACCCACTAAACCGAAACTTATCATAATTTCAAGCAACGTATTATGCGGACCAACAACTTCAGGGAACAACCCTGATTGCAAGAAATGAAAGTTGTAATAGCCTAAATAACCATTAATACCGGCACCAAAAAGCACAAAGCTATAAGGTAAGGCAAAAAACAGTCGAATATATTCTTGTAAAATATCACTGCGTGAACCGGTTAAGTCCGATAGATTATCACCGCTGAAACGAGAAAATATAGCTAGCTCACCGATAAACGACGCGCCGCTAAACCAATACAAAGCAATTAAGATTAATACGCCATTGAATGAAATTAACAAGCGTACAAACATATCCCCTAACGCTGAGCGATAGTAAAAAATAAAATAGGTCAGTAAGCTCAGCGTAGCAACAATAAAGAAACTGCGAGAAACCGTTAAAGCGCCAAATACTAACATCAACAAAATTATTGCATATGTTGTGCTAGGAATTTTCTCGCGCGGTATAGTTGGCAGATAAAAATATATCAGCAGTAGACAAAATAAACCAAAATTATTTGGGTCGCCAGCACCGCCTGAAAAACGACTAATAACCGTTAACGATGACATGCTTATTGGGCCGAAATACGATTGTAACAGGCCATAAAGTGTCGAAACTATTACCCCGCATAATAAAGCAAAGCGTAATTGAGAAAATGAACAGTATTTGTTTTTATCGAATAATAACAAAGATGTAAATATAAAAAATATTGCCCAACGTACCGTTTTTGATGACAGCATCACAGGGTTGTAAATCACATGCATCAACTCATACAACAAAACTAACAGCATCAGCAATAAGCCGGGTTGAGAAAATTGCGTTGCAAAAACATGAGTCAATAAGTAACGCCCAAACATGGCTAAAAAAATAAACGTTAATAACGAAATAGCAATATAAGGTGATTGAGTAAATATCTCCGAACAAGGCAGTAAGAAAAAGGCTAATTGAATGCTACGACCAAACGGTAATAACACAGCACAAGCAATACCGGCTAATACCACCAGCAATAGCAGTGGCGCACTTAAGGTTATTGCATAGGCTATAATGAGTAATGCACAAAGTACTATTTCTACATTGAGTGCTCGCGCCAACTTACTTATCAGCATGTAAATTCACGTGTATGATAAAGCGCGGTTAACTGACGTAAAACCCCTTCTGTAGAAAAGCCTTGTTCAAGAAAAGCAGTGCTAATTTCTTCATCAGTTAAATAAACTGCTGACAAGTGATTTAATTGCTCAAGCCAAGATGATCTATCATCAAGGTCATGGAATGAAATAAGCTTGAGTCCCATATCTGACTCTTTTGCTATCGTATTGGAAATTAAGCAGGGTAAGGCCGAGGCTTGCGCTTCTAATAACGCTACTGATATGCCTTCAAATAATGACGGCATGATAAAACCATCAGCACTTTGCAATAATTGCGCAATATTGGGTGTAGCTGGCAGTAAGGTAAAACGCGCTTGCTGGTTTTCTGCTTGTATTTTTCGAGCAAAGTCATCTTTTAACGGCCCTTCACCCACACAAACAAAGTGTATCGATGAATCAAGGTTTCTTTGTTGTGCTAACTGTAAAAGAAACTGATGGTTTTTCACCACAGAAAAGCGTCCGACATGCAGGACAATTTTTTTATCTAGTGGCAGGCCAAATTGCTGCCTTAGATCACTATTATCTTGTGGTTTTGCTAGGTATAGCGGCACAGAAATAGCATTATTGAGCACAGTAAAAGGCTGCTTAGCGTATAAAAATTTTCCCGCACTTACACCACAGGCTAAATGAACATTGCTAGCACGAATAACAATACTTTTAAGCAAACCGATAAAGGGAAGTAAAAGTTTATTTTCAACACCACTGGTATGCGAGTGACATACTCGCACCTTAATTCCTTTATATTTCGCAAGCCAAAGTAGCAGACCATTTTTAAAACTGTTATGAACATGCACAACATCATAGCGAGGCGTGCTTGAAAGTATTCTATTTATTGCTTTTATATGCTCAATTGGTTGTTGTTTAATCGTGGCAATAATATCAATTTTACCGCCCAAGGCTAGAATTTCTTGCCGTAACGGACCATCATTAAAACTAATAAAATCAAATTGATACTTACTTCTATCTAGGTTTCGATACCAATTCATCACCACAGATGAAATGCCACCTAAGGTCAACGCAGGAATAACCTGTAAAATTCTAATTTTTTTCATGATGTAAATAAGCATCTAAATAGCGTTGGCGAGTGGTAGATAAACAGTAACCACGCTGTTCAAATTGTAGATCAATATCAACTTTACTAACACTGGCGACTAAGGCTTGTTGCTCTATTGCATCACTCCACACTTCATGGCCTACATTCAGCGCTAAGTACTGACAAAGGCCGACACCAATATCAGCTTCTTCGGGAATACCTGTAGACAGTAGACATGGCAGTCCAGCAGCTTGCGCTTCTAAAGCAGCAACACCTAAGCCTTCGCTAACAGAAGTCATCACCATGACATCAAATAACGCCAATAGCTGAGCTACATCTGATCTTTTGCCCCAGAACCTCACCTTGCCTGCTAAGCCTAAGCGCTTTACTTGCTCCTGCAAGGCGGTATGTAATTCACCATCGCCAATTAAATGCAAACAGAAGTTACTGCGGCGGTTAGCTAAACAACGAACCGTATCTAATAAAAAACGATGATTTTTAACCGCATAAAAACGACCGACACAGACAATATTCAGTACTTGAGGATCAAGCTGATATTTTATTTTATCTTCTTGAGTAATGCTTTGCTGATGTCTAATACTGTGAAAATCAAAAGCATTGGGAATCACATCAAAATTAGCTACTGTGCCATTTGAAGCGCTGCCATATAAAAACTTTCCAGCAGCCTTTGAGATCGCAAAACGATGTGTGGCAAAAATAACACATAATGCTCGACCAAGTGACAACATAAATCGCGTTGATAAATTGTTCACTCCAGTACTGGTATTTCGTGCATGGGTTATTCGCGCTGAGATACCCGCTAGAAAAGCAATAAAGACACACAAACCAGAATAATAGGAAGTATGCGCATGAATAGCTGTGTACTTGGGCTTTTTCCGCAATAATCGATACAACTGCCAAAGATTTTTTAACAAGCCCTCACGCGGACTATCAATAACATGAATTTTACCACCGCGACCCAACACTTCATCCACAAAGTAGCAATGCTCTTTAGTCATAATAACAAAGTCATTAACTAAAATATCCGTATTTTGGCTGCGAAATAAATCCATAATGCGGCTTTCTGCACCACCAAGATTCAAGTTCATAAAGACGTGCAGTACACGCTTTGGCATAGACTCATTCAACATATTATATTAACCTTTGTTGATTAACTTAGCCGGAGAGCCTACGACTGTAGTGTTTGCTGCAACGTCACTTAACACCACAGAGTTTGCACCGATACGGGCATTATCACCGATAGTCACAGGGCCCAATATTACAGCCCCAGCGCCAATAAAGACATTTTTACCTATAACAGGAATACCATTTTCAGCCGTCGGCTTACCGTTACCGCCAATAGTAACGTTTTGATATAAACAAGTACCAGCACCGATCTTAGCGTGCTTGTGAATAACAACACCTAAACCATTATGAAAAAAACCAACATTTTCACCGATATCAGCGGTATATTTCACATCACAAGCAAATACAATACGTATAAAGTAATGAATGAGCTTAGGTAAAAGAGGAATTTTTTTTAGATAGCACCAACGAGATAAATAATAAAGGCGAACGACAGCATGCATAAGGAGGCTTAGATATGAAAATCAATTTGTTATTATTGTATTGTTCAATTTACTCCTGTTATATTGGAAAATAAAGCGAAAACGGAAAACTACAGCTTTCAATTTTCTGAATGCAAACGACTTATTATGTATAAATTCATCAAACGTATCATTGATATTTTGGCTGCTTCACTCGCGCTACTCATACTCTCGCCAATTTATTTTATCATCGCGCGTAAAGTGGCAAAAAACATCGGCACTCCGGTTATTTTTAGCCAACAGCGCCCCGGTTTGCATGGCAAAATTTTTACCATGAAAAAGTTTCGTTCAATGCGCGATGTACAAGATGAGCATGACAATGTGTTACCTGATCATGAACGCTTAACCGAATTTGGTATAAGGTTAAGAAACTCAAGTTTAGATGAACTTCCAGGTCTGTGGTCGGTGTTAAAAGGTGACATGAGTTTAGTCGGACCAAGACCTTTGTTAGTTGAATATTTACCTTTGTATTCCAAACAGCAAGCAAGAAGGCATGATGCAAAGCCAGGCATTACTGGCTGGGCACAAGTTAATGGTCGTAATGCCATTAGTTGGTCAGATAAGTTTAAACTCGATGTTTGGTATATTGATAATCAATCGCTGTGGCTAGATATAAAAATTATCTTGCTTACGGTTAAAAAAGTATTTTCACAAGCTGATATCAACGCCGATGGCGAAGTTACAATGAGCAAATTTACAGGCCAACAATGAACAAACATAAAACCTTAGTGATTATAGGTGCTGGTGGTCACGGTCGTGTCGTAGCGGATTGTGCAGAAAGCACGGCAGTTTATCATGAAATTATATTTCTCGATGATTGTTTTTCGACACGTAAAAACAATCGCCACTGGCCAATAGTTGGCCCGATAGATAGTTGGACTGAGCATAGTGATAATGCTGATTTTATCGTTGCCGTAGGCAGCAATGCATTACGGGAAAGCTTATTACAACGATTATTTGCCACCGAAAGCTATATTGCCACACTTATTCACCCAACCGCTTTTGTCAGCAGCCATTGTGATATAGCTCAAGGCGTGGTTATTTTTGCCAATGCCGTCGTTAATGTTGGTGCCCGTATCGATGAGGGTTGTATAATTAATACCGCTGCCACCATAGATCACGACTGCCATATTCAAGCTTATTGTCATATTGCTCCGGGCGTCAATATCGCTGGTGGAGTCAATGTCGGCAAACGGTCTTGGTTAGGCATTGGCAGCTCAGTGGTTGAATACATCACCATTGCTGAAAATACTCAATCGGGTGCCGGTGCTGTGATCACGCGCGCAACCCAAAGTAATACACTTTATTTGGGTGTTCCTGCCCAACCTACTCGTTCGCTTATTTAACATTTACAGGATCGCCCGTGCTTAATACCCAATTTTCACCATGGCCAAGCTTTAGTGAAGAAGAAATTTCCGCCGTTAGCCAAGTATTACAATCAAATAAAGTTAATTACTGGACCGGACAACAAGGTCGTGATTTTGAAAAAGAATTTGCTAGCTACACTGATAGCCAATATGCCATTGCACTCGCTAATGGCACATTAGCTTTAGATTTAGCCCTACATGCTTTAGAGCTAGGCAGTGGTGATGAAGTTATTGTCACCTCGAGAACTTTTATTGCTTCCATCAGTAGCATTATCAATGCTGGTGCAACACCGGTTTTTGCCGATGTCGAACTTGATAGCCAAAATATCAGCGCTAAGACCATTAAAGCAGTATTAACAAAAAAAACTAAAGCCATTATCTGTGTACATTTATCGGGTTGGCCGTGTGAAATGGACGACATTATGACGCTAGCTAAAGCAGAAAATCTTTATGTTATCGAAGATTGCGCTCAAGCGCACGGCACTAAATACAAAGGCCGCTCCGTCGGCAGTATTGGTCATATCGGTGCTTGGTCATTTTGCCAAGATAAAATAATGACCACAGGTGGTGAAGGTGGCATGTTAACCACTAATAATGAAAACTTATGGCGTAAAGCCTGGGCTTTTAAAGATCATGGTAAATCTTATGCTGCCGTGTATGAGCAAGAACACCCCCCAGGTTATCGTTGGCTACATGAAAGCTTTGGCACTAATTGGCGTCTTACTGAAATGCAATCAGCTATTGGTCGTATTCAACTTAAGCGTATGGCTAATTGGACCAAGCTGCGTAATGAAAATGCTGAGAGGATCTTTCAAGTTTGTCGACAATACCCTTGGTTAATTGTCCCAACGGTACCCGATTATATCGTGCACGCCTATTACAAGTGTTATGTTTTTGTTGATGCTGAAAAATTACCTACTGATGTCTCTCGAGACGATATCATCAATATCATTCATCAGCATAATATACCTTGTTATTCTGGTAGTTGTTCAGAAGTCTATAAAGAAAAGGCTTTCGAACGAACCAATTTACGGCCTAAAGTAGATTTAAAAAATGCTCAAACCTTAGGTAGTACAAGTTTAATGTTTTTAGTGCACCCAACGCTTACTAACAATGAAATGAATACAATGTGCCAAGGGCTCACTCAAGCGTTTGATATCATTGATAACAAAGGTTAAAGCTGTATTTTACTGAAAAGTATTTACCTAAATCTTACAATTAAACAATGACAATGTAACAATATGTTGCAAGAATACTGTTCAAAGATCGTTATTGCAGTTTTGCATTAAAACGGCGTGTTGTAAGGTATATTTTCATGGTTAGACCTATTGATTTAATCCCAGGTTCAGTGAAGCTGATTTTAGCACTGGCTTACGACCTGTTAGCTCTTAGCATCGCTTTTTACCTTGCCTACATTATTCGCTTAGGCGTTGATAGTGTTGAAATTTCTTGGCAAGAAAATATCGCATTTATCACCGTAGTCAGTTCAACATTAGTGCTATTTTATAGCTTTGATGTTTATAATTCTGTCGTGCGTTTTTTCAACGCTAAAGCCTTTCTGAAGATCCAATTATTACTAGTCATTGCCAGTATTATTTTCTATTTAACCAGCTTTTTAATCGATGCTTTCGTTCCTAGATCTGTGCCTATTGTATTTTTAGTACTTGCCAGCCTGCAAATTGCAGGTGCGAGAACTTTAGTGAGTTTAGTGTCGAAAAAGCGTTGGTTTGACGAACGTGAAGGTGTGGTTATTTATGGTGCAAGTAGTGCTGGCAGGCAACTCGTGCACGCCTTATCGCAAGGAAGAAAATATCAACCGTTGGCATTCATAGATGAAAAAAAGCATTATGTTGATCGCAAAGTGTTGGGACTGAAAATATATTCCCATAAAAATATCGACAAGCTGATTAAAAAATATGGCCAATTCAAAGTATTGATTGCCATTCCACAAGTTGACCCTATTCGCTTGAAACAAGTTGTGGCACATATTGAACCTTATGCGCTTGAGCTATTAATAGTACCCGATATGTCGGATATTGTGTCCGGTAAACGTAGCATTGATGAATTAAGAGAGGTTTCGGTTGATGAATTACTTGGCCGTAAGCCTGTAGAGCCGATAGCTGAGTTACTCAGCGCCAATATTAGCGATAAAATTGTGCTGGTTTCTGGTGCTGGTGGCTCCATAGGTAAAGAGCTCTGCCGACAAATAGTATTGAACAAACCACAAAAACTCATACTGCTTGATGTTAGCGAGGCACAGCTTTATGAAATTCATCAAGAACTTAGTGAAACTTTACAAGAAACAACCAACCCTCTTAGCGTTGAAGCTTTGATCGGTAATGTGCAAAATGGCATGTTAATGAGCCATATTCTTCGCAAGCACCGCGTACAAACTATCTATCATGCTGCAGCATACAAGCACGTACCTATGGTAGAGAATAATGTTATCGCCGGCGTCACGAATAATGTTTTCGGCACCTACGAAATAGCACAAGCGGCTATCTACTGTAAAGTGGAAACCTTTGTGCTGATTTCTACTGACAAAGCCGTAAGACCGACTAATGTCATGGGCGCAACTAAGCGTTTAGCCGAGTTAGTGCTACAGGGTTTAGCAAAAAAAGATCATCACACACGTTTTGTCATGGTGCGTTTTGGTAACGTGCTAGGCTCATCAGGCTCAGTAGTGCCTTTATTTAAAAAACAAATTAAACGCGGTGGCCCTATTACCATTACCCATCCCGATATTATTCGTTATTTTATGACCATTCCTGAAGCCGCGCAGCTCGTTATTCAAGCAGGAGCTATGGGTACGGGTGGTGATGTTTTTGTGCTCGACATGGGCAATCCGGTAAAAATAGTCGACTTAGCCTATAAAATGACACACTTAATGGGCTTAACCATTAAAGATCAGCAAAACCCCAATGGTGATATTGCTATACAGTTCAGCGGCTTGCGGCCGGGTGAAAAACTTTTTGAAGAATTACTGATTGACGATAATGCCAAGAAAACTCAACACCAACGTATTCTCACCGCCAATGAACGTTCATTACATTATAGTGATGTCGCTAAAATCATTGCGCAACTAAAAGATGCGATGCGCGATGAAGATGAAACTAAAATTCGTCAATTACTGATCGCTGCCCCACTGGACTATCAGCCGACCGTTAGCAACACAGTGCAACAAAAGCCTGAAAAACCATTAACCAGCCATGTTGCCTAAGCTAATTTAATTGTAATCAAGCTTGCGTTACTGCCTCACTAACATCAACCAAGCATTGGCATAATCAGGTAAGTGCTTATTCGCTTTATAATAGTCTTGCCAACCGTAATAGCTATCGACTAATAAGTCGAGTTGAAATAGGTTGTTATCAAATGCGCCACCCTGATCAGAAAGTACACCCAAACGTGAAACATTTTCATTTTCCGATGTATAAGTCACCATAAATAACTTACCTAAACCTAGTTCAGCAACATTACCCGCAAAAGATACCTGTGGCGAGATAGCAATTTTACTGTCAAGTGTTTCACCATAGCCCATAATGCTCGGCACTTCAGAAAAATACCAATAGCGCGCTTGTTCACGTTTACCTATAGCATAATCATAAGCAATACCATTATTACGATGCACATTGAAATAACGTCGAACACCATCAACTTCAACAACACCTGTGCCTTGTAATAACACATCATGTAAAGCTTCTTCGGTTAACCATATCAACGGCTTAGCTAATTTTTTTTCTTCTAGCATACCGGCAATAATATCTTGCCGGGTATATTTATGACGCGTGAGCGACAAATCATCATTAGCTTCCTCTAAGGTCAAGGCCAATTCATCATAAGGTAAAGCATAAAGAGCCTGATTATAGCGCGGAGTTTTAACTGCACTAGCCGTTAACAACTTAGTGTAATATTTGGTTAAAAATATCTTATCACTTGGTATGGTATTCAACATGCGAGACTTGTTAGCATTGGTACTTTTAATGGCAATTTCTTGAGCGGTTTTGATATCCGGTGTCCAACGGTAAAAATCAAAATTATCAATTAAAAACTGCTTATCATGTAAGCGGCTATGGCGTTTTGCTCGTACATCTTCTCGGTAAGTTTGACAAATAAACGCTAAAGTTTTTTTGACCTTAATTAGCGTTACACTCTCGTCAAATACTGTCCCAGCATGCACGGCAAACTTGTCAGCTGAAAATTGCGTTAAATAACGCTGTGTTTCATCAGCAACATCACACAAGGCACTGGCTTTAAAATCAGTCATGTTAGCTAGGTTTGGTGCTTTATCGAGATTAAAAAATCGAACGGGGCTGTCAGCAAAACTCTGAGAGCTGGCAACGAAAAAAACTAAAAAAGGGAGTAAAATGCGCATAATAAATAGAGTCACAACACTGAATATGGCTCCATGGTATGACAATCACCAAACCTGCGCTACTGTCATTATCAAAAAACCTGCTTCAATGCTCTTCCGCAAATTTTTCTCGATAAACCTTGCTGACTGAGAAAATATAGCGATAATCGGGCAAGGTTTTGTGAGCAAAGGTAATGAAGTGCAATTATTAGAAATAGAGTGTGTAGGCAAAAAATTACGATTAGAAGGTTCAATGGCCGGATGGCAAGAATTGTTTTGGGACGAGCAATGTGTCTCACAAATTAATGCGAATGCCGACGGTGATGTATTTTCACATAAATTTTCTCTACAAAGTGAGCAAGGCGAGCTACCCATTGAACTTAACGGTTCATTGCAATGGCAACCTTTTGCACTGCAATTTCAATTGTTAGTTAATAACGAACTATTACACGACAATACGCTACTTGAAAAAGACATAGAACAACGTCAAATTACCGTTGGTGAAAAACAACCAATTAAATTTAGCTTCATAGGTATGGCAGGCCTAGGTTTAAAGCTATTAAAAAGTGCCAAAGTCATTAAAGTGCTGTTTGCTGCTGGTAGTTTGGCGGCTTATAGTTGGTTATTTTCTATCGAATTCGCCATCGCGCTCATTCTTTGTTTAGTTTTTCATGAATATGGTCACATCAAGGCAATGAAATACTTTGGCCTAAAAACCAAAGGTATATACCTCATTCCCTTTGTTGGTGGCTTAGCATTAAGCGATGACAAAATTAATACTCGCTGGCAAGACATTGTTATTTCAATTATGGGGCCATTTTTCGGCTTAATACTGTCTATTGCCTGTTTAATTGGTTATTGGCTGACCGATATTGAAATACTGGCCGGTTTAGCAGTATTTAATGCCTTACTCAATTTATTCAACTTGTTACCTATATTGCCATTAGACGGTGGTCACGTACTTAAAAGTATCGCTTTCTCCATCAATTCTAAAGTCGGCTTAATTGCCTGTGCGTTAGGAGCAGCGCTAGGTATTTATATCAGTTATTATTTTGGTTTAGCGCTATTAGGCTTTTTATTGGCCATTGGTAGCATTGAAATATTCTTTGAATATAAACGTCGACACCTCAGCCAGTTGCTGCCACTTAATCGTTACGCACAAATCGTATCAGCTATTTGGTATGTTGTTACGGTTGGTGGTTTAAGTGCCATTATTTGGCTAGTTGGCCAAACAGCTAATGACGCTTTGTCACTGCCGCTTAAAATATTGGCTAGTTAAGCGCGCTCTAATCAAGATGAAATATAGTTAAGGCCTAAGTTGACGATAATTAATGGCTGGCAGCAAGCGCCAGCCTTGTGATTGTGGGTGCTGGTGCTGGTGAAAATAGTAGTAAACTACTCCGCTAGTAAGTAAAAAGGAACAAGGTGTGATTTCGAAAAAAGTAAGAGAGTTATTTGTCTCTTTAATGGAAGCAACGGACGACTCTGCCGTTAGCTATGATGGTGAAACAGAGCAATACAGCGGTTTTTTCAATAGCACAGTTGTTGACAAGTATATTGAGCTAGGCGCACTAGAATTAGTTGAAGGAGGCAATGGCCCAACAGTTATTCTGCTCAACAACCGAGACGACTTTTTAAGCTCATTCGCCGCAGGTGTTCGCGAGGCCAAGAACGGCGCAGATCAATCATACGCCGACTACAACGCCAATCCGTTTGCCTTTTCTGTTGGCTTTGAACACTTTCATCAAATAACCAAGAAAAAACGCCAGTTAGTGGGTTATATTTGTCATGGCTTTGAAAATGATGAAACCGGATTGCTGCATTCGCAATGATGCTATAAATTCGTAGCGAGTTAACCTCAATAAATCGTTTCCAACGCTGTATTTAAGTATTGAGTAACACCATAACAATCACTAAAACATTATTTTTAGCCCGCTACTGCAATATTTTATATTATCATTTAACAACAGAAAGTTACTTATCTTCAAGCAATTCAGTTAAGCAAACTACTTGTTCGGTTAATGCAGCAACTTGTTGTTCTAATACGAGTACTCGCTGAACCAATTGCTCATCATCTTCGACACGGCTAACTTGAGTTTGAGCAGGGTTAACCTCCATTAATTCACTTTCATCAAGCACTGAGAATAATTGCACATAGCGAGATTCCCGCTTACCGGGTAAACGTTCCAGCTTTTTAACCAGTATTTGATTATTTAAGTTTTGTAATTGATTTAACGCGCTTTCAACTTCATTGACATCAGTAAAGTCAGCAAGACGATTACTACGTGTTCTTAATTCACCCGGCGTTTGAGGTCCTCTGAGCAATAATAGACAGATAATAGCTCGTTGTTGTGTAGTGAATTTTAAATCGCCAAACTCAGTATCACAAAAGCGATGAATATATTTACTCACGCGCCCCGAGGCTTTGTGGTCTATCATTAATAGGTTCATTTTTACCAATTCATCAACGTTATCTTGCACCTCAGCTTCACTAAGTGACATAACTGGCTCACGGTTACTTTTTTGATTACAAGCTGTTGTTATACCGTTAATTGAAAGAGGGTATTGCTCAGGCGTAGTGGTTTCTTTTTCTAGCATGATACCAATAATACGGCATTGCTCTATGGATAGTGTGATCATATGGAGGCATCCTAATTGAAAATAGCGAGTTAACTCAAACTTCAGTCTGTTATAGCAAGCAATATACACCTTTACTATGCCATCATGATTAATTTATCAGAGAAAAGCAGACGCAGCATGCACGATTAAGTAATAACTAGACTAATACCAAGTCTATTAAGTTTGTGCCCACTCAGAGAAACTTAGTAGAATTGGTATAACAAAGCTTGAAAGTTTTAATTACTGGTCTAGGCTAAACTTATCTCCTTCGTGGACTTTTAAGCCACACAAAGCCCGCTAACAACAATAGAGATACTTACATTCAAAATATTCACTTCGTGAGGTTCTGAAACTGAGTGAATATTAACGAATTTATAAATAAAGGACTCGTAGGAAAAAGTAATCAGGACTAAAATAACTGGTGTGGGGCACTTTTAAAATCACATTGTTTGTCAAACTGCAGACTTTGTCAGCATTGTTCATAGTTATATGAAGTATTAGTCATCGTTTAATTCGAATTAAAGTTTAAAGACGGAGTAAGCAAATGAGAACGGCTAATAAAAATGCCCTGGTGTTAATGACATCAGCGCTATTCACAAGTATGACGGCAATAGCAGCTGACGAACTGCAGATATCAACAATACAACCAACGCAAATAGCTTTTAGCGCTAACAACACAACTGGAAATACCTATATCATTCAACTGGTTGAACCAGCAATTGCCGTATATGAAGGTGGCATAGAGGGTTTTGAGGCCACTAGCGCGAATGCAAACGGGAAAAAAAAATTAGATGCAAAAAGCAAGAAAGCAAAAAAATATCAACAACACCTCAAAAACAAACAACAAAGAGTACTCAAAGAGGCCGGGGGAAACTTAATAGAAACTTAGCACCTAAATATGAATATCAGCATGCAATCAATGGGTTCGCTCTAGAACTGAGCGCCGAAGAAGCAAAAATGCTCTCTGCTATGGACGGGGTTTTAAGCGTACAAAAGGAAAGGTTTGAGCAGCTGTTGACCGATGTTGGGCCACAGTGGATAGGCGCTGAACATATCTGGAATTCAAATAGTGATGGGCCTAAAGGTGAAGCTATGGTGGTGGCGGTATTAGATACTGGCATTAATAGCGATCACCCTTCCTTTGCCGACATTGGTGGTGACGGCTACGATCACACCAACCCACTTGGTACCGGCGTTTATTTACCCGGTAGCTATTATGCTACGGTTGATGCAAGTTTTTGTAATGATAAGCTGATTGGCGCATGGGATTTTGTTGCTTCAGATGGTACCGTGCCAGAAGATAACGATGGCCATGGCAGTCACACCGCTTCAACTGCGGCCGGTAATGTTGTCAATGGCGCAACCTTAATAGCACCTACGACATCGGCAAGCTTCAATATTTCAGGGGTAGCACCACACGCTAATATTATTGCCTATGATGTCTGTGACGATGGTTGTCCTGGATCTGCACTGGTAGCTGCAATCAACCAAGTTATCATTGATGCAAGTAACCTACCCAATGGTATCGCGGCATTGAACTACTCTATTTCCGGTGGCGGCGATCCCTATAATGATACAGTTGAGTTAGGTTTTCTAGCCGCTGTGGAAGCAGGAATATATGTTGCTGCGTCCGCGGGAAATTCAGGTCCTGCAGCAAGTACTGTCGCTCACTTGGGCCCGTGGGTGATGTGATGGACGCTCCCAATTACGGCGTCAATGCGCCAAACTGGTTAAAAACAATCAGTTAATTTAAGGAACGTCCGTCATGAAAGTTAGCACAATATCAATTGATTTAGCAAAAAACGTTTTTCAACTCATGGGGTTTACTGAGGCTAATAAAGGCGTTTTTAATAAGCGCTTGAACCGCGCTCAACTGAAGCATTTTATGCAAATGCAACCCCCATGTCGTGTTGTGATGGAGGCCTGTTATTCTTCTCATTATTGGGGCCGGTTGTTTGAATCCATCGGTCACACTGTGCACTTAATTCCTGCGCAACACGTGACACCTTTTGTGCGAGGAAACAAGAATGACAGTAACGATACACTGGCCATATTCGAAGCAAGTAGGCGACCTTTCATTCGGTTTGTCCCCATCAAAACCCAAACTCAGCAAGAAACGTTAATGCTACATCGCTTGCGAGAAAGGTTACTTAAAACACGTACAGCGGTCACTAATCAACTACGTGGTTTATTAGCTGACATTGGCCTTGTTTTCCCGTTAGGCATACCTGCTTTTAATGAAAGTATGCAAGCATTATCACTTGATACCACGTTATCGGTATCAGTTCAGTGGCTAGTTAACGATGTTTATCAAGAATTCAAAACCTTAAACCTACGTATTAAAGCGATTGAAAAACAATTAAAAACTGACATTGAAGCCAATTCATTAGGGCAAATACTATTGAGTATCCCTGGCATTGGTTACCTCAATGCTTCTGCCTTTATTGCCTCTATAGGCAGTGGACAAGCCTTCACCAGTGCACGCGACTTTGCTGTTTGGCTAGGCATTACACCCAAACAATTTGCCTCAGGCAATAAAAGCGTGATGGGCGGCATCAGTAAACGTGGAGACCAATACCTGCGTAAACAGCTTATCCATGGTGCGCGTGCCATCATCGTTCATGCCAGAAAGAAACACGATGCATTGAGTGTGTGGATAACCCAGTTAAGTGCACGAAAACCGTTCAATTGTACCGCGGTTGCCACTGCGCACAAGTTAGCACGCATCATGTGGACATTGTTACAAAAGCAATGCCATTACACGCCTCAACCGGTTAAGGTAATCACATGATTGACGACCCGTTTTACCCTCTAGTAAGCCTGTGTAGGACAAAGGCCATGAGTCTGTGTGGGTGTTTAGGCTGCTAGAGGGGACTTAATTTATCCAGAAAACTTTTCAAGACTGTTGTTGATAAGATGAAAAAAAAAGGCACTAGCCAACTAGAACAAAGCCTGTGAGAGGACAAGTGTATCTATCACGTTTGGGTGAACAATGTTTTAAGGTATTTCTAGTTCGCAACTTATCTGGAGCATGGATAACAAACCATAGCTCGAATATATGTCAGTACAGTTTGCTTTAAGCAAGCGAAAGCGCCTGTCATCATGAACAAAAGTATGAAAAGAGTAATGCTCAGTAATCAAAAACATAAGCCCGTTTTGTTATGTTTTCGTATTCACTTGGGTTGACATCAAGGAAGCGTCCATATATGTCCACTACGGCAGCATCCACCCATAACCGAAAAATTGCCAATAACCTCGTAAATTTGAGCAGTGACAGTTCGGCACTCGCTGATATTAGTGGTTCCAGTTTTAGCGCAGGTTATGGCCCAGCGCCTATTATGCATGCTAATACCACGGCATTTGATCCAACAGGGCAATGCTTAACTCCTTTCCCCGCTGGCACATTCAACGGCGAAATCGTGGTCTGTGACCGCGGTACTATTGCCCGTACTGCTAAGGGACAGAACGTATTAGCTGGTGGTGCAGGCGGCTATGTCTTAGCCAACTTAGGTCAGGGCGAAAGTACTGTCGCTGACGGACACTTTTTACCTGCCATCCATATTGGTGACACAGCCGGTATCGCTTTACGCGATTGGCTCGCTAGTAATACCGAGACCATGGCTACCATTACCCCCTCTGGCTTTAACTTAGACCCAGAAAACGGCGATATTATGGCCGACTTTAGTTCACGTGGACCACAACTAGCATTCAATGTCCTGAAACCTGACATCACTGCCCCGGGCGTAGATATTATGGGTGCTGAAGCCAATGGTCAGGCGCCTGCTCCCGAATATCAAATTATTAGCGGTACTTCAATGTCTAGTCCTCACAACGCCGGCGCCGGTGCCCTTATGGCGGCCGCACACCCAGACTGGACCCCGACTGAAATCAAATCAGCAATGATGATGTCTGCAGTAACCGCCAATACTTTCAAAGAAGATGGCGCTACGCCGACCGATGCCTTTGACTTAGGTGCTGGTCGGATAGAGCTTAGTGCAGCCGACGAAGTTGGCTTAGTCATGAGTGAAACCGTCGCCAATTTCCTTGCCGCTAACCCCGCACTTGGCGGCGATCCCAAGTCGTTGAACTTACCAAGCATGATGGACAGTAATTGTGTTGGCACCTGTTCGTGGACCCGCGTGGTTACCAATAAAACCAAGCATACTGGACATTGGAATGTTACTGCTAATGGTAGTGGTTTTGAACTTGAGGTAGCAGTTTCACCGCAAGCAAAAAGCAAAAAGCATAATCTGAAGCTAAAAGCTGGCGAAAGTGCCACCATAACCATCACCGCCCACAATTATAGCTCAGCAGGTGGTTGGCAGTTTGGCAGTCTAAAATTAGACAGCAACGGAAATAGCAGCCCAGATTTACATATGCCATTAGCGGTATTTGCGTCAAAAGCTAGTAATGCTGAGTTATTTAGCAAAACAGTCGACCGCGAAACGGCTGCTAGCGGTGACATCTTAAGCTATCAGCTAAAAGTAACGAATGGCCAACTAGACGGTCCTATTACCGTTACGGACGTCGTGCCAGCAGGTAGCAGCTATGTGGCAGGCACAGCAATGGAATCAGTGGTCAGTGGCGTAACAACGTCAGCCTGGGCTTATGATGCCAATAGCAATAGTTTATCTTGGACCGGCGAGCTTGATTCCGGTGGTATCGAAGTCGCGTTGGATAACGGTGGATTGCTTTTTGGGTATGTTCCACTTTCAGGATTTTTTGCACCACTGCCACTAACCTGTAACAGCGATTGCGATGATGGCGGATACGCATTTAATGTACCGCCCTATACCTATAATGGCCAAACTTATACGCAAACCCTTATGTCGGTCAATGGCACGCTAGAAGCGGGATTGAACAGCGGCCAATTTAGCAGTTTTAATAATCAAAACCTGCCAGATGCTACGGCGCCAAATAACATATTGGCACCGTTCTGGCGCGATCTCAACCTCAATGCAGGCGGTAATATGTATAGTGGCACTCTATCAGCTGGTCCTTTTTCATGGACGATATATGAATGGGAGGCAGTGCCGCATTTTGGCAGCAGCAATAGTGTGAGCATGCAAGTCTGGATAGGGGTGAATGGCACGCCAGTCGAAGGTGATATTCACTTCGTCTATGGCGATATGTCTAGTGGCACAGCTAATGGTGGTACCGTAGGGGCTGAGAATGCTACCGGTAGCCTAGGAAAAAGCTACTTTTACAACGGCAATGGCAATGCGCCAGTAGAAGGTGACGAGATTAGGGTCTCCACTGTCTTCGGTGGTGAAGCCAACTTGTCCTTTAAAGTAATGACGGACTGTAGCGAAGACTTAGTGATCAACCAAGCCAACATGAATAATGCTAGCAAAGGTGAAGTGGCGATTGCGGTAACTTCATGTCAGTAATAAAAAATATAAGTAAGTACTAACAACACTGACTTTTTAGCGTAGAGAACTATGAAGCCCGGACATACCGGGCTTTTCATTATCAGAAGTAGTCGCTATTCTATGTTCTGGATCTGAAAACTAATTTAAAACTACATTCAACCCCAATAACAGCAACTTAAGACCAAAAACAAGACGACTTAATGTTGACGTGTAACCTTTGGTGTAACCAGTTGCTTTATTATTGGATGGGTTCTGCTAGCTCTGAATCAACTTTCCCAAGGGATATGTAATCCAAATTCCACTTTATAAATTTAGAGTTATTTAATTGCTCAAGTGTAAGATTACTTTCTGAAATAAATGCAGTTTTATTTAGCTCAATTCCATTAACTTTTTTAAACAATTCTGAAACCTTATTCAAAAAGACTTCAAATCTAGATACATCACTGTCTTCCTCATTACACATAAGATCATAGCTAGTATTAGATAATGTATAGAATATAGATATATTGTAAGAGTTAGCATCATCAAGATCTTTAGTCGGCTCATCAATCAACAAATAAACTGAACGGCATAATTTTCCTACTTCTTTGCTATAAAGTGTTTTTAGTTTATTTCTCAAGCTACCAATTCTCAAATCAAACTTATCAGGTAAAGCACTAGCAATATACCTATTTGACATCCATCTCTTAATGTCTGTTCTATTAGTCTCACTTAAAACAAAACTACATACATTAGATTCATCTAGCTTTTTACGAGATATAAACCCTCTATAGTTTTGATTAAATCGATATGTCACATTAGTGGAACTGCATGTGATATCGAATAATCTTGGATTTTTACCATACATATTATTCGCTAAGCATTCGTTTACCACATGGCCTAAAATGTACTCTAAGTTTTCTTCAACATTATAACTAGGGTGAAGTAAAGAGCAGGGGTGAGAGAGAACAAGATAAACACCGTTTGTATCTTGATGTTCGGCTTTAATTGCCTGATACAGCTCTGGTGCAGAATCAACATTAAAAGCAGTACATTGATCCCAGCCTATTTCTAATGCTTTTATCTTATTAAAACTCACTTTAAGCAATTCCCAACATGTTATTTAAATCTTTAGTATCAGCTACTTTTCTTAAACTAATGTTGATCTTTGTTGATAGCTCAATAAAGTCATCCCTTAAAATAGTGTCACCTTCAAGTAGCTCATTAACTTCTTGAACTAAAGGATCAAGAGGGTTTCTTAGCCATTCACCAAAAAGTGTTTGATGTCTTTCTTTGATTAAATATAAGGCGAAGCTTAATTGATTAAAACGATCTTGAGTTTTACTTCTAACTTTTTTTAATGGTGTGTTTAAATCATGCCATTTATACACAGAAGACCTTGTTGTTTGCATCAAGGTACTATATTGAGTGACATTTAGCCCAAAAGATTCTTGCAACTGCTTACTCTGTTTTTGAAACTCCCTTTCTCCACCACCACTAAATAATGTCTCGTCATCTATTTCAGACTTCACTGCTGTTGTAAAAGTATATTTGGGGTTTGATAGCCTTTCTGTAGACTCTGAAGCAAACGCTCCACCTGTTCCCATACAAGCACATAATAGAGCTGCTGGTACGGTTAAAATCATTGATGTTTGATTAGAGTTTACTTTCATTTAAGAGCTCCATTTTTCTATAGCGTAATCAGTTACTGAATCAAAGAAGATATTAGATGAATAAACATGAAGCCATCTAAGTGTTTCAAATACATTTACTTCTTTCGAGTTCATTAATTTTGCATAAGTAACAACATGATCAGTATCTATAATCGCAGATAAATTTTGATTCAGGTTGAATAAATCAAATTCACTGTTATTAGCATTCAACTTCTTCATTGGCTCTAAAATAGCAGATAAATCGTCTGGAACCCCTTTTAAGTTTCGACCTGAAACAGGTCTTAAGTATAAAATTGATCCATGTTCTGACTGATAGGCATATTGACTTCTTGCTTCTAGAGATTTTAGATTTTTAGATTCATGATTAGGGGACAAAATACTTTCATTAAGATATTGGTTCAATGTTTCCCCTGAATCAATAGTTATATTATCTACATAGCGAATACTTATAGATTTAACAAATTGTTGTTCCGTTATTCTTTGGTAAATACTAAAAGCCATTTCAACTATTTTAATATAACTATCAAAGTCTTTGTAATTTCTTGTGTATACAAAAAATTGACCTCCAATTATAGCTACGCCACTTTCTTGCTCAACATCAATAAAGTGATGCTGCTTTGTTTCTTGCTGGTTTATCTGCAATCCATTCTGAACATTAATTTGAAGATCATTTGTGATATGTGGCAGATGATGAGGAAAACCATTTTTTCTTAGTTCGTCCTGCACATCTCCTAAATACTTGCTTTCAAAGTTCACTAAATCAGCACAATCTATTTTACAAATAACCAATTTAATAGGTGCTGATTTTAATTTATGTTTGCGGACTGAGTTCTTCACATTAACCTCAAGATTAAACATTACAGTGTATAGTTTACAAACTATACACTGTATCTTAAGAAAACTCTAGGAATCAAATTGAATTTGAATGAACGAAAAGGCGTATGAATATTTTTAAGTAATCTTGAAATAGTTACTTAAGGTTAAGGAGTAAATTAATACCATCAACCGGTGATAACTCAAGTGCACGACAATAAGCCATATACTCAATCACATCTATTCTTCTTTCACATTGCTCAACTTTACCGATAAAAGAATGCGGTACTTCAAGTTTCTTAGCAAGATCACGCATAGTTAAGCCTTGAGTTTCTCTAGCATCTTTTAACCAAGAAATAAGCATCTGGTACTGTGTGGAATGGATAGACTTTATCATTGTCCCCATGTTAGAGACAAGATATGATGTACCCAACTTAGGGACTGATTGTTTTTTTTAGAATATGTTTGAACATTTATCTTGGATTTTACTGTTGAACTGGTGTTACTTTTTTATCTTTTTAAATGTGCATATCCAGCACTCTAATAGCTTCAATGGTAGCTCTAGAAAATATGAAGTTGCTTTAATGCTATCTTCATTATTAGGTTCGATAGTATTGTTTGTATTGCTTTACCTTTTGTTTCAGAAAGCTCATTGGTATACACCGATAGTATTATTTACTGTAGGTGGGCTTATAAGTGGTTTAGCTCAAGCATTTATCATAAAATTTTTTAACCCGATGACTGTTAGCTTAATAGCCTTTTTTAACTGGCCTATTGGTGCTTATTTTGTCTATTCAATAGTTACTTAATAAAAGTACTAAGCATTTTCCCAATCACTTAACCATTCATCAACTGTTTGGTCTTGTGGCCTCTTAACCTTGTTTGTTATGGGTAATTGATTACTTATTACCGCACTACCTTGATAACTTGAACCGTAGTTTGATTCCCCCGTACTTAATTCCCTTTCTACAGCTTGATTTCTAAAGGGTTGGGGGAATTCCTTGTTTGGTATACCTGTCTGGTTATTGTATGGGAGCTGTCTGGCATTTGTTTGTAAGTTGTCAGGCGATAATGCAGCTAAAGCTGACTTAATTTGCTCATAACTTACATTACATAAGGGGATCAACTTAGCTGAAATTTTACCTTTATATGCATCCGTTTCAGGAATAAAAAATATATCTTTTAAATTCCCCATATAATCATGGAAAGAAGCAAGCCTTGGTGGAAGTGATAATTCAGTTGATAACCAAAACTTATAAAATAAAAACTTCTTTGAAACCCTAAATTGTCCCTTAGGCAATGGACTTCCAGCTTGATGATATTTACTAGATCTTGCTCGATTCAATTCAACATTAAAAATCACATGAGCTTCTTCTCCTGTAACCATGTTGCTAAATTGCAAAGTAATACCCTCACATTTTTTTGAGCCATATCTACCTGTAGAATATCCAACATATTGGTAGATATTTAAATTCAACAATTTAGCAATTACATATGTAAGATCAGCTTTATTTTCTAAAAGAAAATCTAAAGGTACTTTCTTATGGCCTGATGGCTTTATTTCCAACCTTCCTTGGTTGATGTAAACAATTTCTCCACGCTTAATTAATCTTATTAATAAATCCAGCCCCTTTAACTTAGCCATAACTTTTAGCTAGCTTGAGTTTCAAGTAAGTGGATGAACCATAATAAGGAACTTTTTCTCCAAGCCGAGCGATTTGAGGATAACTTTATTTTGGTAGGTAGTGATTTACCTTGATGTGACCAACGCCACCATGTAGGTGAACTAACTTTGGTTATTTCTCGACGCTCTTTTTCTTGGCAAAGTGCTTCTTTTTCATTTGAAGCAGCTAAAATTTTTGAGCGTTGTGCTTGGGTTGGTTCTTTATATGACATTAGATGATTCCTGTTAATTTGTAATTAATTCAGGACTCATGTTATTGAAAGCTATTTATAGGTAGTATGGTGGAGCTAGCTCCGCCATAAATGGTGTAATTGTTTAGTAAGGTTTAGATCATAATTATTTGGACTGCCTTCAACTTTTCTTATAATAGCTTGTTTAATTTTTGCCCTAGCCGTATCCAAATCAAGCTCAACTTTTTGATCAACAACAGAACAATTTTCTTTAGATTTTTCGGTATGATCACAAAAGCAATCTTGTAATTGTGTAGCTAACTTATCCTTATCGCCATGCTTAACTTTTTTCTTTTCATAATTTAAGTTACTCGGGTGATTTTTTATATAATCGTTAAGGATTTGATCAGCCATATAATCAATACCTTTACGCTTCGCTTGTAATTTATTTTCGGCTTGAGCAATACTCTTAACTGACACTCTTTCAGCTTGATTTTTAACAAAAGGTCTTAATAACGTTACTCCTTGCTGACGCCCAACTGCTAACCCTAACTTAAAAAAAGATATAGCTAATGAATCACCACCAGATTGTAAATTTTGTGGTGAGATACTTTCTATAAAATGTGTTGCTACAGCATGGCTATCTAATATATCTTTTTCTAAACTGTCTTTTTCAAATTTACCTTCAGTTTTATTGATTAATTCTTTTAACAGTAAGTGAAGCAATTCAACAGACGAATTTGAATTAGGTACTGTAACTAATTCTTCCATTGTTAAATCGATTAGCTGTTCATTAAATACTTGATACGGTGTTTTTCCAGCCATTACTTCACCATCTTAACTACGTTGCTTTCACCGTTAACCATTGGCGCAATATGAACCGCTAATTTAGTTAATGCTTCTCTTCTTTCATCAAAGTAAGCATGACGGTCATAAATGCCCTCAACGCCTCTTATTTTGTGATTTAGGCACTTTTCAGCAATATGTGGTGGTGTTCCAAGTTCAGCAAGTAAAGATCTACAGGTACGTCTTAAATCATGTGGATTAAATGGCAATACTTTATCCATTACATTTAGTGAAGGCTTCTTGCCGCCATCAACTTTTTTGCCAAACATTTTAGCAACAGCATGATTAAGCGTATCGCTACTAATAAAAGGTCGTTTACTCGCTTTTCGGCTTGGGAATAAATAATCAGAACCGCAAGATCTAACCTCAAGCTCTTTTAGCCAAGGTATTATTTGATCAGGCAAGGGAATATCAATAGAAGCTTTAGTTTTTGAACGTTCGGCTGGTAATGACCATACTTGTTTTTTAAGGTTAAATTCTTTCCATCTAGCTTCGATAAGTTCAGACTTACGAACGCCAAGACAAACAAGTAAGGCAATAGCTAAATAGTTATCTCGAGTAAACCGATCTCTATGTTCTCGGTAGACATAAAAAGTTTGGTTTAATTCAACAAATGATAAGGCGCGATCTCTTGGTTTTTCTTTACCGCCAGCATCATCATTGTTAAATGCGAAAGCTGGATTGTTTGTAATAAAACCTAGCTTAATCGCGTGATTAAATAGGCTTTTAGCATGAATTAATGTTTTATTAGCACTGGTTAAAAAGCCCTTAGCGGCTTCTTTTTCAATAATGGTCTTAATATCCATAGGCTTAACTTTATCAATTGCTAAAGTGCCGATAAAAGGCGCTATTTTTTGTGTGTAAATTCTGGCTGGTATTTTGTAATGCTTTAACCGTTTCTCATTACCCTTTTGCCAGTCAATGAATAGATCATCAACAGTCTTAATATCAATTTGTTCAGCTCGTTTAGCTTCGGCTACAGGATCAAAGTCATCAACACGAATGCGTCTCTTGAGTTCAGCAGCTTCTTCTCTGGCTAACGTCTTGGTTCTATTTTTAAGTGTATAAAACTTGCGGCTACCATTAATGGTGTAACGTAACTCAAAGCTGATAACGCCCTTTGTTGTTACCTTCTTGTATAAACTATCACCCAATGACTCACGAGTGTAACGACTACCATTAGCTTTCATTTATCAATTAACCTTATCATTACTTAGCATTTACCCTTGAAGTGACTTATCAAATAACCTTTACAATACTTGACATGAGTCTATTTTATTAGACTGATCAGCCTTAATAAAACAGAAGAACATAACCTGAACATTACTGAACTTTTGTAGCTTTACCCCAACATTACTAAACATTGATAACCTAAAGATTACTAAAGATCTGCTTATCAAATGATCAGAAAAACCTCTTAAAACCTTACCTTTACTTACCATCTGAACCTTAGGATTACTTAAGATCTGTTGGGGATTAGTGGTTACACAAATACAAGTGAGTAACCATTCGTGTAACCATTTATATTAAATTAACAGGAATTATGTGAAATAGCTAGAAATAGAAAAACCCTTATTTAAAGGGCTTTTGAGGGAGTTTGAATTCAACAAATAAATTATTCAATATTTTGAATTTGCTCGCGCATTTGCTCAATTAATACTTTTAGCTCTACGGCTGAATTGGTGATGTCGGCGTTAATCGACTTCGACCCTAAAGTATTAGCTTCTCGGTTAAATTCTTGCATCATGAAGTCCAAGCGACGACCTTGCGCACCTCCTTTTTTCAGTATGCTGCGAGTTTCTTTCACGTGACTAAATAGACGGTCAATTTCTTCATCAACATCCATCTTTTGCGCTAGCAATACCAGCTCTTGCTCAACACGTGAAGATTCTAGCTCAATGTTAGCATCAGCAAATTTGTCAGTAATACGTTTGCGTTGCCATTGAATAATTTCAGGCATGTGGCCTTTAACAATATTGGCTTGTTCGATAATACCATCCAAACGCTGTTCGATAAGCGCCTTCATATTGGCACCTTCATCTGCGCGGGCAACGATGAAGTCTTCTAATGCTTGGTCAAAACCGGCAAGAATTTCAGCTTGAATTGCATTCATGTCTGATTCTTCGGCTTCCATCACACCTGGCCAGCGCATGATTTCTAGTGGGTTAATTTGACTATTCAACGTTTGCTCATTGATCCAATTAGCATGTTTAAGCAAATTATCTGCAAGCGTTGTATTCATCGATAAATTGCTTTTTTCACCCGGATTAGCATTAAAGCGTAAATTACATTCAACTTTCCCGCGATTTAATTGCTTGCGAAAACGCTCACGCAACACGGGCTCTATGCTTCTAAATTGCTCAGGTAAACGAAAATAAGTTTCGAGGAAACGTTGATTAACGCTGCGAATTTCCCACACTGCGTTGCCCCACTCACCTTTAATTTCATGGCGAGCGAACGCTGTCATACTATGGATCATTGAATTTCCTAACTATCAAATATGGTCTATAACTGAGATTATGCCCTAGCTGAGATCAGGTATCTACTGCAATCAGAGCTGGGGCATATATTTATAGCTTAGCCAATATTGTCTACGTTAGCTGATACTTTTCTGCCAACGTTGTTTTATATGATCAGCGACTCGGAATGAGTTGGCATAAATGGTAAACGTATAAGGCACGCTACCACCTGTTGGCATAAATGAGGCATCAGTAACAAAGAGGTTATCAACGTCATGCGCCTGACAGTTTTTATTCAATACCGTTGTTTTAGGATCGTCACCGAATCGACAACCGCCCGCCATTAAGTTTGCCGCCGGTGCGCTGCTTATCGATGATGAAACGTTAGTCGCACCCATTTCTAATAGTAGTTTCTCTGCTTTTTCAGCCAAATATTCACCAACATCTAAATCGTGGTTGTGTGCGCCAATGCGTATTTTAGCCACTGGGTCACCCCATTTGTCGGTAATGTCATCATCTAAAGCGACAAAACAATTATCGGTTGGTAACCAATCATTAAATACTTCAAAACGTAAGGTTTTATAGGTGGTAAATTCTGTTTTCATGCTTTGTTTAAGTTCTTCGCCCCACAGTAATTTTTCACTGTCTTGGCTTTCATCGTATTGCCATTTTGTGCTTTGCGCGCGCGAGATTGGGTTTTGATAAAACAAAAAATCTACCGTGCCGCCTTTCGCTTTACCATTACGGTTAAAGCCATTAAATGCTTTATCATCAATCTGATACCAGTCTTGTAAAGCACGATTAATAAACGGCCCAACTTGCTTAAGTTGCGCTTGCTTGGCTTCGGTTAAGTCTTTATAAAAGAAATCACCACGGCCAGTACCACCACCGCTAAAAATTAAATTTTTACCCACTTGACCAGAGCTATTCGCAATACCATTTGGGAATTTCTCCCCTTTTGATGCCAGCAATAATCGAGAAGTTTCTACCGCTTGGCAAGCTACAACATAGTATTTGGCTTGAGCAATGTGCTCACGCCCAGCTTGGTCATAATAATGCACACCTGATATTTCGCCTTTACTGTCAGTGGCAATTTTATAAACTTTTGCATGCGGCGTAATCGTACAATTACCGGTTGCTACCGCGTGATTAAGCAACGCTGCCCTGCCGCTACCTTTAGCGCCTGATGAACAGCCATAACTACTGCAATAACCTGAATATTCACAGCTATTTCGGCCCATTGCCGGTTGTGACAATATGGCGCGTGGTACGGGTACGGCGTGGTAACCAATTTTTTCAGCACTTTCATCGATCCACGACGATATACCATGTTCTGCTACCGGTGGAAACGGAAAGTCTGTGGAACGCGGCTCTTGGTGTGGATGTTCAGACACGCGACCTGAAACACCGACAACTTTTTCAACCTGTGCGTAATAAGGTTCAAGTTCATCATAACTAATCGGCCAATCTTCAACATTAGCGCCATCAATGGCACCAAATTCTGTTTTCAAACGAAAGTCGATAGGCTTCAAGCGATGAAAATAACCGCTCATAAAATTTGATGAACCACCAACAACCGTACCATTCCAGAAGCTCCAGCCTGATTCACTGGTAGCTTCGCCTTGCCAAAAGCTTTCGCCGTCATCGGTTTCATATTCTTCTTCGATAACATGCTGTTCGTCTTCAAGCTTAGGGTTGTAAGCATCGCGCAAGCTGATGGCTAGCTCATCTTTATAAAATTCTTTTTCTGTCAGCCAAGCACCTTTTTCTAACACAAGAACTTTTGCGCCGGCTTTCGCTAAGGTATAAGCGACTGGTGATGCACCCGCACCACTACCTACGATACAAATATCATATTTCATGCTTTTCGAGCCCCTACTTGCTTACGGGTATATTGTTGATGGCTAACAACTTGCGTTGTTGTTTGCTTTGCGAATGTCGCCGTCCTGCTTAACACAATAGGTTGTTTGCCAGGTAGTTCGTAATAGCGTTTTCCGGCTTGCGGTAAAGGAAAACCCGCTTGATGTTCTAACCAGTGCCAACCTATGCCATTAGGGTTACCGCCATAACTCGGCGGGGAAAGCATGGCCTCAAAAAGATAACCAACCAAATTACTTAACCAGTTTTCACCGGCGGTTGATTTACTGATCGCACGTAAAATATTTTCTTTTTCGTCAAAAGTTAAGGCAATGAAGTTCTTCTGCAATTGGCTGTTACTGAAGCCATTAAGCCAGCCAACGCCTTTATAGATAAATTCAATTTCAGCTTCTTCTGTCGGCTGTTGAAAAACCACGTTGTATAAATATTGTGTTGCTTGAATTTCTTGCGCGCTCGGACCGGTTGCTGATTCAGGTAGCAAGTGTGCCAGTACAGCATCTAAGGTTAACCAGGGATCGGTTTTCAGTGCACCATCAAGCTTATTGCTCATACTGGCTGACCAACTACGCATAGGCATTGCGGCCACCATAGTCGCTCCCGCCGCAGATTTTAGTGCGTTACGACGTGACAGCTTTTTTTGTAACCATTGTGGCGTACTAAAGTTTTTATCAAAAAACGATAGCACCTGCGACAATGGCTTACTGACGCGTTTTTTTCTTACTACAGCTCTAGCCTTTTGCGTTTGAGACATCACTATTTTCCTTATTGTTTTCTGCCTGCCATTTGCTTAAAAATGCTGACCAATATTCTGCTGAATATTCTAAATTATCCAATAACTCGGCAGTATCTTTGGACAATAACATTTGACCAGTATTAGTTGACACATACATATGCGGGTAACCTTGTACTGGTGGTAATGACTTCATAAAGGCTTCATTTTCGTTACTGTCACTGACACTAACTTTAAGCAGAACATAATTGTCATGTAACTGTTGATTAATTGCAGGGTTATCAGCTAAAAATGCATCCATTTTGTGACACCAAGTACACCAAGTTCCACCTATTTCAATCAATACATTTCTCCCACTTGCTTGCGCCAGCTTAATTGCTGCTTGCGCATCTTTAAATGGATCACGCTTGTCATCATAAACTTTACTGTATAACGGCAACGCTTTTACTGACTGACTAATCACTTCTTTTGCGATTGTTTGGCTAGTGATAAATAAACTCACGATAAGCAAAATGATAAACAGCTGAAATTTCATAAATTCTCTCTATTGTGCTGACATTTGGAGCCAACGCATAATAATGACTTAATAGAATGACCTTAGATTAATTAACTATATTTCAAAATAGTTGCTACGTCATTATGTCAAATTGTTATGCGAACGATTATAATGCGCAGCAATTATACTATGATAGGAATTTCAACATGCGTCCAAGCGGCAGAACTTTAGGACAAATTCGTCCGGTAACCATTACTCGTCAATTCACAGCTCATGCAGAAGGCTCTGTGCTTATTGAGTTTGGGGATACTAAAGTTATTTGTACTGCTACAGTTGAAACTGGCGTACCACGTTTTCTAAAAGGCCAAGGCAAAGGCTGGATCACTGCTGAATACGGTATGTTACCTCGTTCTACTCATACTCGTATGCGTCGTGAAGCGGCTAACGGTAAGCAAAGTGGTCGTACGTTAGAAATTTCTCGCTTAATTGCTCGTTCGTTGCGTGCAGCTGTTGATTTAGTGGCATTGGGTGAAAATACTATTACTGTTGATTGTGATGTAATTCAAGCTGATGGCGGCACGCGTACCGCGTCAATTACCGGTGCATGTGTGGCTTTGGTTGATGCATTAAACCATATGCGTGCGAAAGGTATTATTAATAACAACCCACTTAAACACATGATTGCTGCTGTTTCTGTTGGTATGTATAAAGGTGAAGCAGTTTCTGACTTGGATTATCTTGAAGATTCTGCAGCCGATACTGATATGAATGTTGTAATGACCGAAACGGGTAAATTAATTGAAGTACAAGGCACCGCCGAAGAAGAGCCGTTCAGCTTTGACGAGATGCAAGAAATGCTTACCTTAGCTAAAAATAGCATTAACGAGCTATTTGATATTCAAAAAACTGCTTTAAACTAAGCCACTGATAGGAGCCAATGATGAAAGATTATCAACGCGAATTTATCGAATTTGCCTTATCGAAACAAGTACTGCGTTTTGGTGAGTTCACTTTAAAATCGGGCCGTACCAGTCCTTACTTTTTTAATGCCGGTTTATTTAATACTGGTGGTGATTTAGCACGCTTAGGTCGTTTTTATGCAGCAGCTTTGCAAGACTCAAAAATTGACTATAACTTGTTATTTGGCCCTGCTTACAAAGGCATACCGATTGCAACAACAACGGCGGTAGCACTTGCTGACAGTTACGATATTGATATGCCTTATTGTTTCAACCGTAAAGAAGCAAAAACTCACGGTGAAGGTGGTAGTTTAGTTGGCTCCGCGCTTGAAGGTAAAGTGATGCTAGTTGATGACGTGATCACAGCGGGCACCGCTATTCGTGAATCGATGGAAATTATTAAAGCCCATGGCGCAGAATTGTCAGGGGTACTCATCGCTTTAGACAGACAAGAGAAAGGCCGAGCTGAGCTTTCTGCCATTCAAGAAGTTGAACGCGATTTTAATACCAAAGTAATATCGATCGTTACCTTAGCTGACTTAATTAGTTATTTAGAAGAAAAGCCTGATATGGCAGACAGTTTAGCTAGCATTAAAAAATATCGCGAAGATTACGGTATTTAGCACTTTTACTCGCTTTGTTACAAGCTGTAAACGTAAAAAGCCTGCAAAACTGCAGGCTTTTTATTTGTATCTTATCAATTTTGCTAAGCGGTTAATTCAAATTGATAGCTTGCTGGCTTTTCGTACGCTTGATTAATGTTTGCATAAAATTGATTAATGCGTCCCGCTCTTTCATCCACTTCTAAAGATCTACTTGGCGCTACTTGTTCTTGTGCAGATAATGTTTGGCCAATAAATTGATCAAATTCATTACTAGCATCGTTAGCACTTTGACCTTCTTGAGATAAAACATCATTAGGCCTGATTAAACCAACAAAATCTTGTTTTGCGTTTGGGTCTTCTAGCGAGATTGCCGATAATTCTGATTGAGCTTGTGCAATCAATTTAGCAGCAGATGCAGCAACGCGAGTGTCTTGAATTGATGGATTCGCTGGTGCTAATGCTGCCGCGTGAACCTTCTGCATTTTGGCAATAGTAGCACTAGGATTACCATCAACAGGGGCCAAATCAACCGAAACTTCACCGCCAATCGCATACTTATTACCGTCAGGACCTACTTCAAATGAATAGTTAGGTGCACCAGTATAAGCCCCCCCGACGGCAGCATGAGCTAATTCGTGTGAGCGAACCTCTTGATCTCGTAGTTTTAAGCTTTTAACCTCTTGTTGCTCGGCAAATAAAGCTTCCTTAGATTTCTCAGAACCCTCTTGTGACCCTTGCTCTTCAGTTAGCTCTCCTTTGGAGTTACTACTTTGCTCATTATCTTCTTTGTCATTGTCTTGTGGAGAATCTTGCGCCGAACGCTCGGAATTATCACCAATAACATCATTAGCAAGTTCTGCTTGCTTACGCAGACTAGCAAAGTCTACTTGCTCGTTATTTTGGGCTGGAGTGCGTCCACGCTCTTTATCAGAGGCTACACCTTTTTCAGCAGCTGATTGGTTTGAGGCTTCAGGTTTAGTAATGATTTCTCGTTGCTGATTATCACGACGCAAGCTATCCGTCTGCAGATTTACTGCAGTTGGTATGGGTAAGTTATAGCCTTGCGAATTAATATTCATGATTATTAAACGCGTACATCCAATAAGGTGCCTAAATTATCATCAGCTGCTTCTATCACTTCTGCAGAGGCTTTAGCTTGAAATTCGGCAACACGAGAATCAACAATAGATTGGTTTAAATCTGACAGTTCACCATTGGTTTGGTTTTGCTCAGTAGCGTTAGCATTATTTTCTTGCCCGACACCAAAATCTTCAGGGCTAATCGTAATATTTGACGCTATACTCGCAGCAGCTTGGTTAGCATCATCGGTTGCTTTTTGAAAACCTTGTACGCCAGCATTGAAAGCTGATTGAATTTCCATAAAATCCTCCTAAATACACTTATTAATTGCCAATGACGCAATTAAACAACAACTATACATAACTGATAATAACCTGTTTAATTATTAACCAAAACGATAGAAAAGTAAACCATTAGTCTTTATTAAAATGCCTCAGTAACCAGCTTTTCACTATCAACAAAAACTCCTCCTGATGAGATATAAATGGTGCATGCGAGGCTTGTGCAAATATATGACAGTCACTATTGGGCACAAGATCATCAATCAATGGAATAACCTGCTTGGGAACTAAACCATCAAGCTTGCCATAAAGTCTGAGAAATGGTTGGTGAATATCACTTAAGGCATTAGACAAATTTGAACTTGTTAATAACGCTAGCGAATCATCTAAAATTTGCTGGCTAGGTTGTTCATGTTGCATAACTAAATCACGAATTTTCTTGATGTCTTGACGAACATTTGGGCTGCCCATCGCTTGTATCTTCAAAAAATTACTGATGGTTTTCGTGGTATCTTGCGCCAGTTGTTGATGAAACATCGCTAAAACAGCTTTTTTAATGCCGGGCCAATTATCTTCCTCAACAAATTGTGGTGAGCTAGCAACCGTGATCAACCCTAAGACCTGCTCTGGGTAATTAATAGTGATTTGACTAGCCACTAAGCCACCTAAAGACCAGCCAATATAAACGGCTGGTTTGGCAACGGCTTGTTGAACTTTTTTTGCTAAATTGACCAAGCTGTACTCAGCCACTTGAAATCCACTGTTGGTTGCAAAGCCAGGCAAATCAATGGTGATGACCTCAAAATCAACTTGCAATTGTGCTAAACATGGTTGCCAAACCGCTGAATTTAAACCCCAACCGTGAATAAATACGAGCGGAAGGCCTTGCCCTTGGCTCGCAATTTTCAATCTTTCTGCCATGCTTTCAGTCATCCGTACAGTGCTCAATATTTAGTGAAGGCATAGTTTAACGAAAGGATGTTGAAAATGGAATTTGGCAACAAGAACCGTAATGAAATAATGAGTTATTTACGCCAGTCATTATACAAGAATATAAGTAAATTAAGGCTGCATATTAGCTGTTGTTGCTTATGTGGTAATCCTTGTCAACAGCATCCGCTATTGTGTCAATATTGTCAGGCTGATTTACCCTATTTTAATCATCAGCTTGTACCATATGATTTATTATTATGGCCCGCTATTGCCAAGATAATCCCCATAAGACATTTTGATCACCTATTAGCAATAGCGCCTTATGTCTGGCCATTTGACGCTTGGATTGGTCAGTTAAAATATCAATATAAAACAGAATTCGCAGCGCTGCTAAGTTACTTGCTAATTATCCATTGGCGTCAATATCTTGAAGCTGGAAAAGCTAATATTATATCTAACAATATAATGATTTTATCGGTGCCGTTACATTTGAAGAAATGGCAAGAACGCGGTTTTAATCAAGCTCACCTTATTGCCCAAAAGTTTGCGCAGCATTTTAGCTATGATTATCAAACCAATATTATTATTCGTGAGAAGCTGACTGAAAACCAGGTTGGTAAGTCAGGAATTGAACGTAGAAAAAACTTAAAACATGCTTTTAGCATCCAATTTAATCCACAATTGTCGCTGCCCAAGCAAGTTATTTTAATTGACGATGTGGTGACCACAGGCACAACAGCAAATGAGATTTGTCGACTACTGAAAAGAAAAGGAGTGCAAAATATTACCCTCCTTAGTCTTTGTTTAGCTCTGCCCAATTAAGCTGATTTTTATTCCGCTAAGCTAGTACTAAAGGCTTTAGAAAAAAACAGACTGTTAGCGATAATTTTCATACTACCCAAAAAGTAGCCACGAAAAGCTAAATCATCCGTACTAGCAATAACTCGACCTTTGCCAACATTGTGGGCCACCAGTGTCGGATTGTTGGCTAGTCGATTAACTAAATTTTGATCCGCATAGCCGCTGAGTAATGGCAATTTACTATATTTCGCCACACTAACAAATGGTAAAATGGTTTGTTCCATAATCACCGTACTATTTCTAAATACCGGCAGTTCATTGTTTTGATAACCATAAGCCAAAGGATGACTGGTATCTAATTCTGCTTGAAAAATAGCGCCAGCGATACGTTTTCTACCCGCTAAAACTTCTTTGTCACCGTAGCTGAGTTTTTCAGTATCAAATAATTGGTCAATATGATCTTTAGTAACAAAATCAATTTTTAACAACTCTTCTGCCGACAACCAACGTGCTGCACGTTTTTGACCAAACAACACGCCACCATTAACTAACCATGATTTAAGCTTACTCACGGCTCTGCTATTTAACATTGAATACTTACCGTCCACCATAATGATGTGGCTATAATCGGCTAAATTAACCGCGGCTAAACGTTGCATTTCGACTACAGTAACCGGTATTTCCAATAAATTATCCAAATAATAAAGTACTTCGCCAGCTTCATATTGCGAGACTCCCTTACCACCGATCATCAAAACTTTTGGCGTGATCACCGGACGAAAAGAACTACTACCCATATCGATGCCTTTGACAGTTAATCCGGTTTCTAAGGCCAATAACGGAATTTGACTGGTAGCAGCAAAATTTTTCAGCACCCTTTGCCAATTATTTACCGTTTGGTTGCCCGCTGGCACAATAATGCTGCCCTGTTCAAAGGTTTTCACAACACCATCGACAACGGCTGAAAAGGTTTTAGTGGCAACTTTTGCTTTCAGCTTTGCATTAGTAATTTTGTGTAACAGTTTAGGCGCTAAAAATTCATGCCATTCAAATACATAAGCATAAGCAGAATCAACAACGTCAGCCACTTTTTCAGTCATAGGTTGCCAAGGTGTTTCCGACGTTTTCAAGCCCCAAGTTCGGCCAACTTGGGCAAAATCAATGTTCATGGCTAACGGTAATGTCCAACCTGAGACATCATAAAAAGTATTATCTTGAAAGTTTTTTTGTTGAGTAAAAAGCGCTTTAATGACTCGATACTGAGGTTGAGCTAGCGGGATGTAATAACTATGCTTTGCGGGATAAATACGCTCATGAATTTTATAGTCTTGTGTTAGTCCATAAACCTTAATTTGATGTTGTTGCAACTTACTTAAAAAACTCTGTAAGCGGTAATTATCTTTGCTTTCAGTGAAAATATAGCCATTAAAATTTTCATCACTGGCTTGTTGTTGGGCAATTTTGTAAAAGTCTTTTCGGTATGCTTTAAACTGCTCTTGATTTTTCCAAGCACCTTCAATTGTTGATAGTGACGTTAAGACATGATTTTGTATGCCATATTCAAAAGTTAATAAACCATTAACACTATTTTGTTGAAAACCTCGGCTGCTTGCTTGCTCAAATAGCACGCCAATACCGCCGTTAATATCTGGATAAGTTGAACCTTTACCGTAGTAAAAGTCATCAAAACTTTCTTCGCTGTAATATAAACGATCTTTCGCATCTAGCGCTTTGGCATGATACGTCGCTAATAGCTGTGTTAATTCAGTATTTTTTGCTAGCGTTAAAGGATGTGTTCGTGTTGGAATGCCAGGTTGAAAAAAGTAACTGCCGTGAGCACCCATTTCGTGAAAATCACCTAGAACATTTGGTTGATATTGATGAAAATAAGGTAGGCGATTTTGGCTTTCCTTTTGCGATAATAACAACCAATCACGATTTAGATCGAAACCAAAATGATTAGTACGGCCAGTACGCCATTCTTGATGATGTTCAATGTGATTTGGATCAGCATTAGGAGTTATGCCACGATGGGTAGTTACCCAATTGACAAACCTATCCATGCCATCAGGGTTAATGCTTGGCTCTATCACGATAATCGTATCATCAAGCATTTCAGCAACCGCTTTGTCTTGTGATGCCGCTAAGTGATAAGCCACCACCATAGCCGCATTGGTACCACTAATTTCATCACCATGAACACTGTAGCCTAACCAAACAACAACAGGATCGTTAGCTGATGCCGTTATGTCTGAACGTCGAGCTAAAATTTGTTCAATATTAGCTAAATTATCAGGGCTAGAAATTGTCAGTAAAACTTGCGAGCGAAATTCAGTTGTACGGCCAATTTCTTCAATTTTCACCCGAGAGGACAAATCTGCTACTTGTGTTAAATAATTTAGCACCTGATCATGACGGGGATGGCGTTCACCAATCCCAAAGCCCAATGTAGATTCCGGTGTTGGTATATTGTTGTTATATGAGGCACCTTCAGGCAAGTAAGTACTTACATCAGCACTAAAGGCGCTAAACGAAGCACTGATTAAAAATAATATTACAATTCGGCATAACGATAACAACATAAAATTTTCCTTATTTAATTGTCGGATAAAATAACAAAATAATGTCATATGAACTAGTTATCTCGTGATAATTAACTATATTTTCTATTTTTTTTCGTTTCCATATTATCAGTATCTAAATTATGCTATCTAGGACTAGCGTGAAATGACAGAGCAGAGTAAAATGTCCATACTTGAGTAAAATAGTCGGGTATTGAACATTCAACCCCAGTAGTGAAGAGTAAAATAGTATGAATATTAACATTTCAGAAACTGCACAAGAACATTTTGTAAAACTACTTTCTCAGCAAGCTGATGGTACCAGTATCCGAGTGTTTGTTGTTAATCCTGGAACAGCAAGCGCAGAATGCGGTGTATCTTACTGTCCGGCTGATGCTGTAGAAGCTGACGATATTGAACTAAAGTATGAACATTTTTCTGCCTACATAGACGCTGACAGTAAATTATTTTTAGAAGACGCGGAAATTGATTTTACTACCGATCAAATGGGTTCACAGTTAACTTTAAAAGCGCCAAACGCTAAATTACGTAAAGTAGCTGATGATGCACCATTATTTGAACGGGTAGATTACTTCTTGAAAGCAGAAGTAAATCCGCAACTCGCCGGCCATGGCGGTGAATGTACCTTAATGGAAATCACCGAAGACGGTTATGCTGTATTACAATTTGGTGGTGGCTGTAACGGTTGTGCGCAAATTGATGTAACGGTTAAAGACGGTATTGAAAAGCAATTAATTGACATGATGGGTGATGAAATTAAAGGTGTTAAAGATATGACTGAACACCAACGTGGTGAGCATTCATACTACTAATTATTGCTTTAGTGTCACTATGTCATTGTTAGAAAAAATAGGCCAAAATCCACAGCGTAGCATGCAGCGTTTTCTCTGTGGACTTGGTCTTTTTGTTTTAGGAGCTTGTTTTATCTTGCTCGGGCTATATCAAAGCCATATCTGGCAAATAATCGGCTTAATTATTTTAGCTTGTGGCTGTCTACTTGCCATTTACGGTTACATTGGTATGTTTGCCAATCGCTTATATCATATCGTTAATCGTACAAAAGATTAAAACGAGAGCCTGTTCCGCTGATAATGCCACGCTAACGTTACTCCACGCGCCAACATAAACACCGAAAATGCCGCCCATAAACCATGGTTACCATAGTCTTTTAACAGCCACCAGACAGGAAAGAAGCAGCCAAATGTCGCAATAAGCATACTATTTCTCATTACTGCTGCTTGCATCAAACCAACATAAACACCATCATATAAATAACACCAACAGGCGAGCAGTGGCAACGCAATGATCCAAAACATATGTTGCTGCGCATATTCAACAACTTCAGGAATACTCGATATGGTTGAAATGAAATATTGCCCACCAAGATAAAACAGTAAACTATAAATGATCGCAAAGATGCCGGTCCAAAAAAGTGCGATATTAACACTAGCAAAAATATTTTTCTGCTTCCCTTGACCTTTAGCCTTGCCAACCATGACTTCAGCTGCATTAGCAATACCATCTAGACCAAAAGATATCAGCAGTAAGAAATTCATTAAGATGGCATTAGCAGCAACGACATCATCACCTAAGCGCGCACCTTGAAAAGTCATAAAGATAAAACATATCTCTAAACATAAGGTGCGAATTAAAATATCTCGATTAAGTTTGAAGTAACTTAACAAAGCTGACTTTTCAAAAATCAGCTCAATCAAGTGTTTACTTGAGGTAAACAAGCCAACAATTTTCTGCTTAAAATGAGTAAAAACTAACCCTAAGCCGATCAATAAACCACTATATTCTGCGATTAATGTTGCCGTAGCTACACCTTTAACCTGCCAGTCAAAACCGATAACAAACAATAAGTCCAATAACAAGTTAATCAAATTAGTAGCAACAATTAACCACAGCACAATTTTTGCTTTATGATTACCCAGTAACCATCCTAAAATAACTAAGTTCGCTAACGCAGCCGGTAAGCCCCAAATGCGAATTGCACTATACTCACGCGCATAAAACTGTACTTGCTGCGAACCACCAGCTAAAGATAAGGCAAAGTCTAAATAAAATACTTGCAGCGCAATAACCGTCAAACCAATGGCAAAAGCAACAATAATACCGCGTAATAAAATTAAACTGTTTAATTCGTTATCATTTTTGCCTAAGGCTTGTGCTGATAACCCTGTGGTCGACATGCGTAAAAAACCACACAACCAAGTAATGGCGGTGATGAGCATAGCGCCGACTGTGCTGCCGCCTAAATAATAAGAATATTCCAGATGGCCGATAACCGCAGTGTCGACTAAGCCTAATAATGGCGCGGTAATATTTGATAAAATCATTGGCAGGGCAAGAATAAATAGCTGCTTATGACGCTCTATATCATTGAATTTCAAAAAAAGCCGACCTTTGTTGGCAAATGGACTGTATAAATAGTGTAAAAAAAGCTATTTTAAGCAGGAGCTTAAAAACCTTATAAACATTTTAGGAAGATTACCATGAAATACCGCTTGTTGGCAGCACTGTGCTATTGTCTTCACATGACCAGTTTTGCCACTGTCATTTTACAATATCATCATGTCAGCGCTACTACGCCTGCGAGTACCAGTATTTCTCCTGAGCAATTTTCACTGCATATGCAATACCTTGAGGACAATAACTTTAAAGTCATTGCATTATCGACGTTAATGACTTCAATTAAGCAGCAAAAGCCACTACCAGATAAGTCAGTGGTGATCACCTTTGATGATGCTTATTTAGATATTCTAACTCATGGTAAACCGATTTTAGATAAACACGAATTTCCATTCACCATTTTTATCAACCCCAGTATTGTTGAGCGTAATTCAAGTCACTATTTATCATGGCAGCAACTAAAAGCCATGGCTGACGATGGCGTAATTATCGCTAACCATGGTATGACTCACGATTCACTAACACGGGTTCCTGAAGGTGTCAGTCAGCAAGCCTGGCTAGCCCAAAATACCGAATCGCTATTAAACGCAGAACAGTTAATTGCTGAAAAAACCGGACAAAGTTGGCGCTATTTTGCTTACCCATATGGTGAATATAGTCCTGAGATCCAGCAGTGGATAAAAAGTAATGACTTTGTCGCTTTTTCACAGCAATCAGGCGCAGTCGGATTAGCAACAGATATCACCAGTATCCCACGTTTTCCTGCATCTCAACCTTATGATCAATTATCAAGCTTACGCGATAAACTTAACGCTTTAGCTTTTAATATTCATCTTGCCGGTGAAAATCAACAAACTATTTTTCAACAGGGAGAGTCTACATCTGTTAGCTTTACTATCGAAGTAGATGACTTCAACCCAGAACAGTTACATTGCTATATTTCAGGTTTGGGCCGTCAAAAAATTCAATGGCAAGGTGAGGAAATGTTTACCATCAATTATAGTGCGCCTTTACCCACAGGACGTGTGCGCTGCAATTGTACAGCACCGAGTATTAGCGAGCCTGGACGTTACTATTGGTTTTCTAAACCTTGGTTTATTCTAAAAGAAAACCGTCAATGGTACCCACTATAATGCTATAAGTGAGAAAGCCTTTGCGCTCTAGTATGACAGCTATCCATTCGGATTCAGCCTTTCACTAGCTCAATACAAAGCAACTATTTTAGCAAAGTCACTGACCAGTTTATCGCCTTCAATCACGGGGACTTCGCCCAGAGCCTGTTTAGGTTTGAAAATAGCTTCGACCTTACCCGCCGGGTTAATCAACACCAAAGACGCACTGTGATCAACGAGATAGTTGCTTACTGTTTGTCCGTGATCATCACCATTCGACTCAGTAATGGCATACATTAAACCTAAATTACGAGCGAATGGAAATAGTGTACCGTGATCGCCATGCAAAGCTTTGAATTCAGGATTAAAATAACCAATATAACTAGCAAGCTTTTCTTGCGTATCACGTTTAGGATCAACAGAAACTAGCAATACTTGACTATTATTTGCGATGGCTTTTAGCTCATCATAAATAAAATTCATTTCTTGCAAGGTGGTTGGGCATACGTCCGGACATGATGTGTAGCCGAAGAACATCCAACTCCAATGTTCTTTTAACGAGGCATTGTTAAAGGTGTTACCAAGATGGTCAGTTAATTCGAAAGGCTTAACGTCACGCGCTTGTTGATAATGCAAAGCGAATTCAACATTGGCCTTTTTATTAAGTTGGCCAAATAACATAACACCCGCCACTAGCGCACCAACAGCGACAATTAAGGTAACAATTTTATTCATTAGCCGGTCACCGGTAATAAGTAATGATCAAGTAGCAGAATAATAAATAACGCCATTAAATGCACAATAGAAAACTTAAAGGTATCCATCGCAGTACTCTCATCAGCATTAAATTTTAATTTCCAAGCATAAGCAAAAAACACTGAGTTTAACACCACGGTACCAATTAAATACAACCAATTAC